>NZ_CP133672.1 GCF_031326345.1 Aureispira sp. CCB-E | reverse complement strand
CCTAATAACTGTGTCTCTGTTGTAGCCGATTCAGCGGTAGGACTATCAGAAACTAAGACTTCCACCTCATTATCTAAGACTGTAATCTCCTGACTAAATTTTCCTCTCCTAAAGTCGCTCACTTTCTTAGTCTTGTATCTATACTCCACTTGTGTTAATGGTTTATCGTCCATTTTTCCATTAGACAGCTGTCCATAAGTAGTAATTTGACGAGTTTTTCCGTGCATATTATTCAACTCAATACTATACCCTTGTGTTCCTGTATAGTGATCTAATCGAGTGTTTAATAAAGCATCTAATAACATGGTCGCCCAAGGGTTGGTCTCTGTATCATCTAAACTTGTACGTCTTGTGACAATAGGAAAATCTTTGGCAGTATAGTATTCATAAACCGTTTGTCCCGTTGTACTGTAACTTTGTCCTGCTAAATCACTAGGAATAGTCTCTCCTTGTTGTTCTAACAACGCATAGTTGGAAGCTAAACTTCTTACCGTAACTTTACTATAGCCTACACTTGCCCCTGGATGATAGCCCTCATTCATAGGATACTCATACTTATGAACATCTCGAACCACTCCATCTTTTAACTCTTCTTGAAGAACCGCCCAACGAAGGGCACATTCATCATAACCAATCATAATTTCATTCTCCATCACACCACTACTGTAGATTTCTCCACTTTCTTTATCCTCTGTCGTGTAATCATAAGCGACTCCTAATGTAGACGTTTCACTACTTGTTGCTGCCCAGTTATCATCTAAGCTAATTTCTTTTACTCGAATACCATCCCCATATTGGATTCTATCAGGACTATTCAAACGAATATAAGAGCGATCTAAATCAATAATTTGTGCAAAATTATTATTAGAACAATATTTATAAAACCCTGTAAAAATTGCATTAATGTTTTCTCCTATTTGATCTAAGGAAGTAATCGCATCTGGAGGTCCTCCTAAGTCCGCAGCTAACATCTTATCGGGTAAATTATCTTTCAAAAATTTCCAAGAAGTCATGACCATGGGATGGTGCGTTTTGCCTTTTGCTCGTATTCTAGAGTTTTTTAATACAATATTAGCATGGGTATACTCCCCAGAACCATTCGTGCTTGTAGGTTCAAAATAGATTAAATCATCTCCATTTCCATCTTTATCAATTTCACAATACCCTCCTACATATTCTTCTGTTGGATTATTTGTATTCCTCAAATCTACTCGTATTCGATAGGTGAGTTGTTTATAATCTACCCCATGACGACTAACAACAGGCAGGTCTTCTATATATTTCTCTAATTCCGTAGTAGAATTTGTTGGTTTTTCCAATTCAAACTGAATAACACGATCAATTGGTTGAGGATCACCTCCCATCGCTAAATCAGTTGTGACACTATTAACAGGATGTCCCTCTGAGGTTGAATTGATCTTAAACATTCGAGTAGCTTGAGCATCTTGTACATAAGCATAATCGTCTCGTTCCATTTTTATATTCAATACTGATCCCGATGGCATATGAATTTTTTCTAAGTGCCAAGCCGCTATATCTTGATCGAGTTGTGCTTTTCTAGATGGTGTTTGATCCGTATAGGGTAACTTCATATTATCACAAAGATCATAACCACTTTGTAAAAAGTTCGTTCGGTACATTCCCCAACGGTCAATCTTTGTATCATCGTAATCTGGATTAAGAGCACTGTAATCAAAAACATAGGGAGACAAAGCACCTCTACTGTTCTTTTCATAGGTAAAATGAACAGATTTTAAAGTCAATTTTCCTCCTAAAATAGGAGAAGCACCTCCCCATAAATTGGTATTATCACTAGCTGCTGTACCTGTATTATAATTCTCAACATTATTACATAAACTATAATCATACGTAAAATGTACTGTTTTTAATGGGGTTGTATTTACAACTCCATTATTTGCTTTAATATCTGCTTTAGAATACAACTTGACTTTATCCAACTTATAAGAATATTCTCCATACGCATCTGCTCCCAAATCACTAGCATTTTGAATATAGTGCTTTGCTCCACGTGCATCGTAACGCTTAGAAACTTCAAAGTAGGCAATGTGTGTCTTGGTTTCCACTGTTGCAGGCAGATAAACATCTCTTTTTCCCCACATAAAGGCTCCTATATCATCTTTCGGACTATTTTCATAACCTTCTGCATAATTACAGCCTACAAAAGGGGCACGCCATTGATAATCACTAGATAATTTTACATAATTTGTCTTCATCCAATATCCTACATCTCCATCTGATGGTCCCGCAATACCATCAATATCTCCATAATCAGTTCCTAAAACAGAGGTCAATAAATGGGTATGCACATAACTAGGAATCTGCTGTTCATCAATCATATCATTGGAACGCAAATTATCATTACTAGGAATATAATCAATGTTATTTCGATCATTATCCTTCATGTTTATATCTACTCGTTTAGTACAAGTAACAGGAGCTACACTAAACTTAGCATCCTTTTGTTCATGATTGTATACAGGTAACCCATAATTCCAACGCACACCATCTTGTCCTAAGACTGTAAAGGCGGCATTTTGATTGTTGTCAGGTCGAGTAACTTCAGAAGATGGTGCCGTTTCATAATTGTTTAACACATTAGGATTTGTTACTGCATCATAATACTTCACATCAAATTCAGGTAGCAGCTCTTCTGAATTGGAATTTCTTAGTAATTTATTCGTAATTGGTTGTACAGAAGTATTTCTTGGTTTTCTTTCCGTTCTGTGATTTTTATCTTGATTCCAAGTTACCTTTGTATTATAACTCCCATTATTTAGCCAAGCATTTCCAGTATTTGTTTCTTCCGCTTCTAACTCTCCTCCATTCCATCTATTGTAATCGAAACCTTCTCTTTTTAATCGTAGGGGTTTATCTCTAGCCTCTCCTTCTCCTAAATAATCATACGTAGTAGCTTTTTCTGCAGAGACATCTCCCGCCATTTTATAATAAACTGGTTCAAAAGAATTATCTAACTCCTCTCCTTTGAACTTGATCCAGTCTATATAAGGCCAATTGTTGTTTACTTCGTCTCTAAAATTTACCGCACCACTTAGACCAAATTCAACAAAGACTCCCCCTTCTCCTCCAAAACGACCTCCAATAGCAGATGATTTTAGATAAGGGTCTGCTAGAAATC
This sequence comes from Aureispira sp. CCB-E, assembly GCF_031326345.1. Taxonomy (NCBI): domain Bacteria; kingdom Pseudomonadati; phylum Bacteroidota; class Saprospiria; order Saprospirales; family Saprospiraceae; genus Aureispira; species Aureispira sp. CCB-E. Next base: position 74,119 of record NZ_CP133672.1, on the reverse strand, counting down.
CATAATCTGAACGATGTGCTCTAAACGCCCCTCCAATTCCTTGACCAGATACATTATAAACATCATGAGTCATAATAGGAGTCGCCAAATATCGTTTGTAACGATGAACAGAACCATCCTTTTCTCGATTAAAATCTAACAAGCCTTCTCTTGTCGAATTTTGCAAATAATTATATCCGTATGCTGGTTTACTTTGTGGTATTCCACCGTCTTCTATATACTGTTCACTATAAGATCCATTTACTCCAAACTTACCATAAACTACCGTTCCACCAGGCGTAAAGTTCAAATCCCAAATAAAATTTGTCCCCGACCAAGGCATCGTTACTGCTGGCGTATAACTTCTTTTCGCAAAAGATACTGTACCTGTTGATGTTGTTCTGCCATCTTTTGTTGGTAATATGTTAGGAATAACTCCACCTATACTCAACGCATAATCGTGATTTCCTTTTGCGTCAAAACTAATATTGACCCCTGCATTAGGATTATTTCCTCCAATTCCTCCTGCTCCCAAACTAAAACCTACATTTGCTGATCCCGCATCTATTGTACTGGCTGAAAAACCTAAATTTAAGTTTGCTCCATAGGAGAATCCACCACTTCCTCCTCCTATCCCTAAACTTAAATTAGGGTCAATGCTAAATCCAGCTCCTTTATAACTATTGTATACATAATTAATTCCAAAAGATAAACCCAAAGAAGCTGCATCAAAGCCTGCAATCTCAAGTGAAGCTATTCCACCAACCGTTGTAGTTTCACTCTTACGCATATCCAGTTTACGACCAATTTTTTCACCATCAAAATCATCTGGCAAACCTCGCATTCCCCTAGATAGAGAACCTACATTGATATTCCAACCTAAACCTGTCCAACTAGCCTCCTGTTCCATACTTGTCACCGAATTGTAAAACAGGTTAATAGGATAACCTCCATCTGGTCCAGGTACCTCTAACAAAGGTATGTTATAGGTAAAATCACCAGAAAACAGGTTCACCATCTCTGTTGTCCCTGCTGGTTCAAAAGATTTTACTTCTGGTTGAGAAGGTCCTGCAGTAAGTGCTAAAGCAGCAACAGGAAAGAACAGTTGATTGATCATTAAAACAATAAAAAACCAAGCAATACGCTGCATTGCTATTCGAGTTGGGTTTATTACATTCATAATTTTTATTCTACAGTTTTAGGTTTGGTATGCGTACTAAATCCGCTCCCTTAAAATTTAACTTTATAGGTCCTGTTTTAAAATAAGCTAAATCTAGTATTAGAGTTTTATCTTTTCCTTTATTAATTTCTTTTTGCTGAAAGGCTAACACAAACGTTCGATAAGGAGTAATATCATAAGAACGCTCAAAGTGGTATAAAGCACAGTTTAGTGTATCTTTCCCTTCTACTAACTTTATATCCTTCTGCATAGCAAAAGATAAATAATTGAGTCGTTCTTGTTGTGTTGCGTTGTCACTTACCTCATAATTACTTACATTGAATTCCCCTCCCAAAATGCCTAACTTTAAAGTATAGTATTGTAATTCCTTTAAGTCTTTCATACGTTTTTGATAAATTCCTTCATCAATCGTATTACTACGTTGTTCATTTGCTATAATATATGGGATTGGCTTGTACAGCAACTCCACTTCTAGAGGATGAATAGATTTTTTCTTCAATAGACCATTATTAGAATCATTAACCCATGCTACATAGTCTGATGGAATCAAATCCCTATTTCCACATCCCACCAAGATCATAAATAATATAAAATATTTAATTCCCTGCATACTTCAAATTGATATAAATAATTACTTCTTTGGTAATGTTATAATGATCTTTCCCATACATTAGAGTTCCTTGTCCTGCTATTCCAAAAACATAATCATATCCTTTTGATTGACCATATTCTCTTGTATATTCTGATATTTGTTTCCATATTGCTTCAGTATATTCTTGACTCTTCTCTTGGTATTCTTTTTGATGAAGTTGACTTAAATACTGATATTCTTGCTGCAATTGATGAAGTCGCTCTTTTCCAAGGTTATCTATCTCTATTTGTTTTTCAATGCCTTGTATTTTCAAGCCTAAAGAATCTAGTATCCCTTGATTTTTATTAGACATCTGCTCTAATCGTTGTTCAAGTTCCTTTTTACCTTCGAATGCCTCAAATATTTGACGATTATCCACAAAAGCTGTTTGTGGAATCATGGTATAAACAAAAGCACCAATAAAAATGCTAATTCCTATACTAAAAACTAAACCGATAGTTTGTTTCATATTTGGCTTGGTTTTGTTTTAAACCGTAGAATATATTTTTCCCCCTTATTTGCTTCAAATTCTATTGTGTAATGCTCGTCACTATTTAAGTTCAACCCAGATAGATCAAGATCTTTCCAATTTATTCCATAAGTGGCATTAAATGTTCCTGAATGGCTCGTTCTATCCCATTTATAAATTTTATAATTAATTGTTTCTCCACTACCATCTACCCCATACTCTTGATTAAACTTAATTCTTAAAAAGTCGTCTTTCAATTGTATATATCCTCCATCTAATTGGGATTTCAACTCCGCATAATTTACAGGTGGTTGGCTATTAAAAGTAGTCCTCATATTATAAGCAATTCGACGTTGACGAGTAGCATCATCACTAAAACCTACTATCAAGTTATATTTATCAATTGGCTCTTGTAAGGTTCTCGTTGCCACCCATATATCATTCATATAAATTTCAACAACCTTATTTCCTGTAAAGCGCAACTCTATGTCAAAACCTCCTTTGGGGTAATGAAAATTTGGTATGTATTGACGATGGTGGGCTTGCCAATCAAAGGCTCGGTTAGCCGTAAAAACTTTTCCTTGAGTACCAAATACTACTTGAAAAGGATAATCTAAGAAAAAACTAGGACTAGGTAATGGGTTTGTTGCTGCTTGAAGTCTTATCGCAAATACTGCATTGTATTGATTATAAACATCATCATTACTATGTTGATTTGGAAAAGCAGGATGATGTGACCCAAATCTTAGTTTTACACTACCTCCACCTTGAACAGCATCAATGATCACGGTAGGATCATATGCATGTGTCCTATTATCTGATATCGTTTGCATGGGGGTATCAGGTGTACAAGTAACATGATTATCAACAATCTTTAAAATAGAATTGACTGGATCTGCTTTTTCTAACGTCAACTTGTCTAATATCTCATACGTTTCAACTTTACTTGCTCCACTCCCATTGGTTATTGTCACCACATAATCTCCTTTTGACAAATTGCTAATACTATTAGAGGTAGCTCCTGTTGACCATTGGTACGTATAACTATTATTTACATAGCTCAAATCTAGGGGAAATAAAGTTATATTCCCTGTTGCCCCATATTTGTTATTATGATTGATAACTGTCTTAACAACTGGCATGGTAGAACAAAAAGATGATTTTAAATCATAAGCTATACGACGATCTAAATTGATACGATCATTAAACCCTACAGTAGCCACATACTCATTTGTTAATCTACGAGGTAAGGTAAAAGAACGTATCAAAGTTCCTTCTAAATAGACCTCGATTTGGTGCCCCCCTAAAAAACGTACTTCAAACTCATCCCCATCGGTATAATCATGTCCTGTATACGTCCTTGCCTCTATATCTTTAACCCCTTTATCTGCATATATTTTAGCGGGGACTCTCCCTCCTGCTAATATCCTTAAATTAGCATCAAAAAAGAACAAAGGAATCCTTACATGATTGGATAAATCCTTTGACTCATATAACTCTATATAAAAAACAGGCGGTGCCGCTGGATCTGGATTTGCAATTTGATTGGGAAAATTAGGATGTGTCTTGGCAAACTTAGCAAAAATACTTCCTGTTTGGTTTTCAATATCGATAGGCGTCTTATCGTAACAATGTGTTCTTTGATCAGCTAGTTGAGTAGTTGTATAAGGAATATTAGGATTTACTGTTACACTATTTCCTACTATCGATAAAGTCGTATCTCCAACTTCAAAACGTTCTATATCCCAAGGTCTATAGATAGCTGCTGTGATTACTTCTGTTGCTCCATCCTTTGTAACCGTGCAACTGTAGTTACCTAGTGGCAAGTTATTCCGAGTATTCGTTGTACTTCCATCTTCCCACAAATAAGAATAAGTACCTGTTAATAAAGGTGTCAAACTAATAGATCCTGTGCTCATACCACACTCTGTATCTACTGTGTTTATAGATACAAAGGTTGGACTTTGGGCGTATATGCTAATAGTAATTACATTATATAAGCATACATAAAATATCTTATTAAAAATTATAGACTGGAACTTCATGTGTTTTTGATAAAAGGTTATTGGCTATTAGGCTGTTTATAAAAAAATATCGATGTCATCTTCCAATTATGAAAGGAGACATTGTATTAGATTATCTTTTCATAATCTAATATTTCTTTTAATAATACCTTAATAAGAAGAGTTTGTTTGTGAAGATTTTTTATGGGTTATATATAAAAGTGAGTTGCTTTTGAAAAATGGGTAGTTGTTTTCATATATGAGTTATTGTTTAGTATCCAAACACAAAAATAATTCATCAATTTTTCATGAACTATTTTGCCATTAAACTAAAACATCCATTTAAAGAATGGATGTATAATAAAGATGCGGCAAAGGTAAATCAAATATACAGACAAAGCAAGTGTATTGATTTTATTTATTTTTAAAATATATAATATAGTTAACTTATTATCAACCTATAAATTGCTATTCTCCTATCCCCTTAAAGCATATGTTATGCTCCTTTCAAGACTAAATCCTAGTTTAAGAAACTCCAAATCAGAGTGATAGTATTCCCGTCACCTAGGTTTATTAGGTGACAATCCTTGCATGGAGGTTACTAATTTGTAACTTGGAAAGTATGTAAAAAGATAAACCTCACTTACGTTTAATATTATACAGCAGTATTTTCTTCTTTAAAGTATTTAAAACAATCCCTAAAGCCTTAGCTGTTTGTGATAAGTTGTAATGATATTGTTCTAAAACTTTTTTAATGTGCTGTTTTTCCATATCTGATAGCTTAGTTGAAAATACGATTTGAGGAGATTTAATTCGGTTGGGCAACAATGATGTCTCAATTTGTCCTTTTCCTAAAACATAAAATCGTTCAATCATATTTTCTAATTCTCGGATATTTCCAGGAAAGGCATAGGTCAATATTTCTTCCTCTAATTTCTTGCTTAAACTAATACTCCTAGAATAAATATTTCCATATAACTTCAAGAAAAAATTAATTAATTTCTTTTTATCTGCTTTCGTAAAACTTCTAAAAGAAGGAATTTCTAAATCAACAATTGACAAACGATAGTATAAGTCCCATCTAAATTTTCCTTCTTCACAACATTGGATTAAGTCCTTATTAGTTGCAGCAATAATTCGAACATTTACCTTTTTAGGAATTTTTCCTATTGGCTGAATTTCTTTTTCTTGCAAAATACGCAATAATGACTGTTGCATATATAGACTAATATCTCCAATTTCATCCAAAAAAACACTTCCTCCTTCAGCTTTTTCAAACAGTCCTTCTTGATCGGTGATAGCTCCTGTAAAACTTCCTTTTTTGTGCCCATAGAGCCTTGATTCTAAAAGATCATCTCGCATAGCCGAGCAATTCACAGTTATAAACGGAGCATCTTTGCGTAAGGATTGTTGGTGAATATATTTAGCGAGGTGTTCTTTTCCTGTCCCACTCTCCCCTAAGATTAGTGCAGTAACATCTGTTTGAGCGACCTTAAAGGCTTCTTCATAGACAGGCTCCAAACTAGATGTAATACAAATTTGCTTAGATTTAGGTATTTTTTTGAGCTTTTGTTTTTGGTTCGCTTCTCTAATAATTAAACCACTTGGAAAGGCATCTCTTTGGAGTTCTAGGTAGATTCGTTCTGGTTGGAGTGTTTTGCCATAGATGGGTTTTCGGGTTTGGATTAGTGCGGTGTCTAAACCTAGTGTTTGGTGGCAAATAAACCAAACCAAACGCATTACTGCAGTGCCTGGCGAAAAGAAGATGTCAATTTTTGCTGTTCTATAAGTTATTAATATAGGCAATACTTTTTGATAAACCTCATTTAAGTCAATAACATCTTTAATGTCTATATACTCCAACTGTACTTGATGCTTTGGGAAGTCTTGATAGAGCTTATTCTTAAAGAAAATACCTGCGGTATCTACTTCTTCACTTTTTGCAGAAGATAACAAGATGTGCTTTTCATAGTCATAATAATGTTGGTGATATAAATAGTTTGGCCCTAGAAGATTGATTTCTTTCCCCTTTCTTGTTTGTACAAAATCATTCTGTATCGCTAACCAAGAGATTAATATTTTCTCCATTATAAACTATCAAAAAATTACAATTAAAATCAATAAATGACCATCCAATATATAAAAAATGCTTCAAAATAGCATTATATAGCGTGGAATGTTTATTGATTAATAAGGATGAATCCAATGAATTTATTTTGAACATAAAATTTATCGTAATTTTTTTTATAATAGAAAAATTATAACTTTAGAAGAGAAAACATGTTTTTTTCATATCTAATATTTACACATAAAACTTCCTTTCTTTATGCATAAAATTATATTTACTTGCGAAACCATTACACCTATGTTTCTTGCTGGAGCAGATGGAAAAACACCTGAACTTCGTGCGTCTTCTATTAAGGGGGCACTCCGTTTTTGGTGGCGGGCTTTGAATGGGCATTTGTCTTTGAAGGAGTTGAAAGAACGAGAAGGGAAGATTTTTGGGAATACGGAGCAGCAAAGTCGGGTAATTATTCTTTGTAAAAATAAAATAGCATTTGAAAGACAATATAAGTTAGTAGCTCATAAAGGCAATCCTATCAAATCTTCTCCGATTGGAGAGCAATTTGAAATAATTTTAAAAATATCTCAAAAAATTCCACTAGGAGATGAATATATATTTGATATTGAAAAACTAAAAGCTCTTTTTGAAGTCTTTTGCCTATTAGGTGGTTTAGGTAGACGAGCTAGAAGAGCAAATGGTCAACTAAAAATTGTAAGTTATAAACTAGACAACTTAGAAACAAAATATTCTTCCGTTCTATTTGGAAAAACATTAGTAGAGAAATTAAACCTTCTTTCTTTAGATAAGAATTCTCCCTTTTCATTAGGTGGCTCTAATAACATAATTAAAACTACTTTTAGTAACCTTAGGCAACCTATTCCGCACATTTATAGTATTGAAAAAATAATATTAAAAGGAAATAAAAGTTGTTCCAATTTAAGAGAAATTATAAGTAAAGCTACACATAATACCAAGTCCAAAAAAAATGAATGGAGTTACTCAGAATATATAGGTAGTGGAACCCCTCGTTTTGCATCACCCATAATTTTTGCCATTTATGAAGAAAACAGTCCTTACATTCTAGTTACTAAGCTAAAAACAGTCAAAGAGATAAAAAATAGATATAAAATTGTAAATGAAGATTGTTACGAAATTCAACAAAAATTAATCAATCACGTAAAAAAAAGCTAAATGCCTAAACACCTCTTATTATTCACCATAGGTCCAGTCCAATCTTTCATAGCCCAAGCTCGCAAAACACAAGACTTATATGCAGGAAGTCAATTATTAGCAGATTTGATTCATTCTGGTATAAGTTATATACAAGGAATGCAAGGTGAGTTAATTTATCCCAATGATATTAGTAAAACTAGTGAATTTAATTCCGATATAGAAAAAAATGACAATTCTTATCCTAATAGAATTGTCGCTTTGTTAAATGCAAAGGATATTAATGTTTTTGCCAAAGGATTAGAAAATTTAATTCAAAATTGTTTTGAGCAAAAGGCTAATGCCCTCTTTAAGGGGGTATTGAGTTCCAAAGATCAACCATTAGGTATGTGTGAGCAGCTTAAAAATTTCCTAGAAATTTATTGGGTTGCTGTTCCTTATGATGAGGGAACAGACAATTATAAAAACTGCTTTAAAGAATTGGAAGCTAATTTAGCAATTATCAAAAATTTCCGCCAAATCCACCAGTTTCCCAAGCAAGAATTGGGGCGAAAGTGTAATGTAGATGGTCAATACAATGTAAAGGTTTATAGAAAGGAATTTTCTGAGAAAGACAAAAAATTCCAAGATATTCAGTATAAAAAACTATTTAGTCAAGACAATTTTATTATTTCACCTGATTATAAAAAAATTCAACTCCGCCACATTCAACCTGGCGAAGGTTTATCTGCTATTAGTTTTTTTAAACGCTTATATAGAAATAAACCTAACCAAAGCTTTCCCTCTACAGCAACTATTGCTTTGCTAAATTTAAATCAACCTCTTAAACAAATTTTAGAGGCATATAAGGACTTGTTTGGCAAGAATTGTTATGATAACCAACTTTTATTTAAAGATAACTTGACTCAAAAATATTTTGAAAAGTATTGGATTCATAGTAAGCAGTATGAAGGCAATTCATCTTCAAAGGAAACCATAAAACAAGATCAACAAAGACTGCTTCTTGCTGCACAAAAGCAACTCGAAAACTTAATTAAGCTAATCAAAGAACAAAAGCTGCTCTATACTAAATATTACGCCCTCCTTCGTTTTGATGGAGATAGCATGGGTAAATGGTTAGCAAAAGCAACCCAAAAAAAACAACATCAAACATTTTCTAAATACTTAATGGAATTTGCTAAACAAGCTAGAATATATTTAGATGTTAAGAACAGAGGTAAAACAGTTTATGCAGGAGGAGATGATTTTTTAGGGTTTGTCAATTTGGGGAGTTTATTTGAGGTAGTTGCTCATTTACGACAACTTTTTCAAAAAATAATTGCTCAAAAAGTAGAAGAACTTTATCCTGATGAAGCTGATCCATTTACTTTTTCTATGGGGGTTGTTGTTGCCCATTATAAAACGCCACTTTCAGAGGTTGTCAAAAAGTCGAAATTATTAGAAGCACAAGCCAAGCTCTATCGAAAAGCAGAAAACCAAAAAGACAATACAGGACTTTGTTTCATGACTAGTAGTGCTGTTTTAGCTGAAGCCTATTTTAAAAATGAAGACTGGAAAATTTTAGAATGTCTAGTTGAACGCTTAAAAGATAAAGATTTAACCAACAAGTTTATTTTCTCTTTTGCTCAAGAATTAAGATCATTGAGTGGAGAATATAATTTTGCTCAAACTGATTTATTAAGAGCAGCTACAAAAACAGAATTGGCTCGTTTAATAAAACGCTCTACTGGATCTCATAAAAAAATAGATACTTGTTTAATTGAACAACTCCAGTATTTATTGTCCGAGCACTATAAAACAATAGATTTTAATAAATATTATCTAGACGACCAAAACTACATCCACTTTTTAAAATTAGCAGAAAAACTTGCTGCTGAACTCCAAAAAAATGACTAAAAAATATTTAAAAATACGTCCTTTAGACACGCTGTTTTTTAGAACAGGAAAACCTTTTTCGGGAGGAGAAGTGTCTTGGACAGAATCTTCTTTGTTACCCAATCCTTCCGTGTTTTGGGGAGCTATTTATTCTATGTTGATGACACATGGTATAGTAGATTGTGAAAAAGTCAAATCACAAAATCCTGTTGAAAGAAAAAAAGAATTAGAGAAACTTAAGCTAGGGAGAGTGTTTTTATATGATGGGAACAAGGGCGTGGATCGCTTGTATTTACCTGTTCCCTTGGATACTTATTATGAAAAAGATAATGAAAATAAAACTGGTGTTTTTAAACTTATAAAAGATGCAAATAGCCATTTATCTTTATCTAATTATCAAGGTATTCCTAACTACAAGTTAGTTGCACATAAGGATACAGTAATCGAAGGTTCTAAAGAAGCCTTCATAGATAGTACTTCGTTTTCTAACAACATTTACTTATACCCTAAAAGAGGGAACTTAAGCATTAAATCGCATAGTAAATTAATAGAGAAGTCTCATAAGGTAGGTGTCAAAAGAAACAATCAAAGCCATACCGCTGAAGAAGGGATGCTTTATAGAATCAATTCTAGTCAATTTAAAGAAGATATTTATTTCGTGGTAGAATTAGAAGTTGAAGATCATGAAAAGAAATTTCCTTCAAAAGGTTTACTTAAGCTAGGTGGTGAAGGAAGAGGAGTCTCTTATGAGTTTTTTACTAAAGAGAGAAAAATCCATAAGATAAAAACTAAACTACTCAACAGTTTTGACGAGTCTTTTAATTACCTAAGATTGTATTTATACAGTCCAACTTTTTTTGATAGTGGAACAGGTATAGATGAATTAAAAGAAGCAGGTTTTGAAATCTTGTCTGCTTGCTTGGGGAAAACACAAACTATTGGTGGCTTTGATATACTTAAAAATAAACCTAAAGCCATGCAGAAAGCAGTTCCTGCTGGAAGCATCTATTTTTTAAGAACAACCCCAAAGCTATCTTATCAAAAAATAGAATCTAAATTAAACCAAGTCTTAAAACCTTGTGATAAGGGGTTTGGTCTATTTGAAATATTGCCATTAACAATAAAAGAATGAACGAAGAACAAAAAATAGAAATTGGGAATAGTCTATATATTATGCTATCTACCCAAAATCAAATGGTTAATTATATTCCTTTAAAGTATTTTGGATTCCAAAATATTTTAAATATTACTACAGATGATGATAAGAATGAAAATTGGGATAAAAACTTCCAAAAAGTCTTAGAGGAAGAACTCCCTTTCATTTCATTTAAATATAAAGAATTAACTAATATAGAAAATTTAAAAGAAAGATTAAGTGATAATGAAACCATTGAAAATGCTTCTTCTATCTTTTGGAATATAACTGGCGGACAACGTCCCTTTGTATTAGCTGTTTATGACTTAGTAAAAGAATTGGAAGATAAAACGCATTATCTTTGTTACTTGGAGGGTAACTCTGGGCAAATGCAAATTATGAAGTTTGAAAAGGGAATACAGGATATTCAAAATTTTGATGGGAATAATTTAGATTATAAACTGAATGAGAATGAATTGAACCTTAAAATTGCACTCCAATTGATGGGCTATAATATACCTAAATTGCCCCAAAATTTACAAAAGGGTGGATTTGATGAAGAAAAAGAATTTTATAACAAATTTTATCCTATTTATAAAGAGCATCCATCTATCCCTGTTTCACTTACAAAAAGCAACCAAAATGGAAGCGACTTAGATGTTATTATTGATGAACTTAACCTACCTCAAACTTCCTCTTTAACTAAAGAAGAAATTAAAATATTTTGGTCAAAATATAAAAATAAAAAATCCTTTGGCTATATCCTAGAAGATATGGCAATTTGCCTTTTATTAAAAGCTATAGAAAAAAATCCAATCATTAAGTCTCAATTAATTGGATTGTACGCTAGTACAAAAATCAACCATATGAGTCATACATCAAATGAAATCATTGATGAATTTGACATTATCATTCTCACTAAACACGGCCAAATATTAAATTTTGAGTGCAAAAGTGGAAAAATGACAGGAGATGTAGCAAAAAGTACTAACTATTCTACCTATGCAATATCTGGGGTATATGGATTACCTATACTCATTACTCCAATGGTTAAAGAAGATAGTAATAAAATAAATGATAAAATCACTAAAGCTATAGCCGCAGCTGAGCGGGCTAAATTACCCGTTTGGCACCTAAATGAAATTGCAAATAAACTTAAAGAACACTTAAACAATAATCATGTATAAACACGCTAATCCACTATTTCTAATTTGTGAAACCCCTCTCCATGCAGGGAGTGGTTCTGATTTGGGTATTGTTGACCTTCCCATCCAAAGAGAACGACACACCAGCTTCCCTAAAATTGAAGGCTCTAGTTTAAAAGGAGCTTTGAGGGAAGCTTTTGAGAATAAAGTTCTGGATCAATTAAAAGAAAATAAAATTGATGAGAGTTTTAGAGAAAAAATAAAAGAACTTAACAAAATTTTTGGTTTCGACAATGCAGCTTTAAAAGGCTTTCCTAAAGAAGAAATGGATAAGCTCTTTGCTGAAAAAGAAAAGGAATTTGCAGGTTGTTTAGGCATTTCAGATGCTCGTTTATTTTTATTCCCTGTTAAGTCTATGAAAGGTGTCTTTGCTTGGATAACTTGCCCTAAAGTCTTGCGACAGTTTGAAATGGATATGAAAGGATGTTTTGAGAATTTCAGTCTTGATGGTATTCCCTCTTTTATTATTGACAATGAATGTTATACGCAAGGTGAAGCCCTACTTGTAAATGATAAATATGTCATCTTAGAGGAATATACTTTTGAAAATAAATCGTCGATTCAGTGTACTGTAAAAAATAACCAACACAAAGATGGTTGCTTTTTAGGAGAATGGCTGGTAAATAATAACATTGTACAAGCCAATAGTTATTGGGAAGAAAAAATAAAATCTAGTATTGTCATTCTTAGCGATGATGCTTTTAAGGACTTTGTCAATTTAAGCACAGAGGTTATTACTCGTAATAAGATTAATAACATTACTGGTACAGCAGCAGATACGGGATTATTTACAGAAGAATATTTACCTGCTGAATCTATCCTATATTCAATGATTTTAGCTGCACCTGAATTTAAAAAGGATGGTTTATCAGCTTGTCAAGTAGTTGACTTTTTTACTAAAATTCCTAATGTCGTGCAGATTGGAGGTAGTGCTACTTTAGGAAAGGGTATCACTAGGACACAATTTTTAACATCAGTATCTGATAAAGAATGTAAACAAGAAAACTAAAAGAACAATGGCTAATTTAAAACAACTGGAAGGTGGACGGGCTGCGTTTGCGTATAAATGTGCTTTACAAGGTAAGGACTTGGGTAAGGACTATAAATCTCATGTTAAAAATATACCTATGATGATAAAAACAAATGGCTTGGGGGCTGCTTTTGCATTTATGAAATCTAAGGAAAAAGAAAAAACTTATAAATTATTGTATAAACAGACTCATGATTGGCTCAAAGAGAATTTAGCTCTTGGGAAAACATTTTCAAAAAATGATGATTTAGTCAAAGTTTTAATTGAATTAGACAGTTCTAGCTATCGTGCTGTAACTATAGAAGTTCTAGCTTTATTTAATTGGTTAAAGCGTTTTTCGGATGGATTGATTGAAAAAGAAAATAAATAGATTATGAAAGAATACAAAGAATATAATATTTTATTAGAATATTCAAATTCTCAGTGGTCTATATATTCTGACGAATCTCTTAGTTTTTGTTTACCTAAATTAGAAGACTATTATGATTTCAACCAAGCTAAGGAAGACCAAGAATATACCGCTCATTGTATAGAGAAAATAGTATTTAAAATAACAAATAAAAAAGGTATAGAATTACCTAGAAAATATAAGCATATTATCATTGATTTTTTATCAAAACAAGATAATAAAATTACGATCCAATCTACTAATAAGAAAATTCCTAGAAATTTTAATTTTGATAATTTTGACATACAAAGTCCTTTCATTATTTATTTCAAAAAAAGTGATATTTTCAAAATAAACCAACATAATCTAGATGTCCCCCAATATAGTGGAGAAGATATTGTAGGAGAAAAATATGTTCTGGTATCATCAATAATAGAAGAAAGCAAATTTAAGAAAAAGAAAGAATCACTTGAGAATTACTTAGAAAAGGACTCACTTACCTTTGTTAAGAGTCAAGTAAATTTTAAAGGAACTGCATTAGATATTCGTATGGGAGAGCTTCTAAGTGGTAAACGTTTACCCTTTGATAGTTATCAACTATTGGCAGCATCTAATTTTAAACAAATAGATAACTTTTATTTAGAATTAAACAAAACCGCAAGATTAGGAGTTGTAGAGAAAGATAAATTTAGTATTGATATTAATCAATATGCCACTAAAAAACTCTCGCATAAAAATCTTATAGACTACATCCTACAAAAACAAAAAAAACAAGCCAAGCTCATCACCCCTCAACATAAATGCTGGACACAAGCCACAGATGGGCGCATGGTCGTTGGTTTGGGTGGTGCTTCTGTTTATGAGACCTCTATGACCTTGCATCATATTTATGGAATTCCTTATATTCCTGCTAGTAGTATCAAAGGCGTGGTTAGAAGTTGGATAATTCAAGAAGTAATTTATCCAAGTCTATTGGACAGAGATGAAACATTTAACCAGTTAGAGTCTAAAGAACAAAATAAAAGATTAGAAAAAGTGGCTATGCAAGATAATATTTTTGCAGCCATTTTTGGAACAGATGATAAGGCGTTGGATTCAAAAGCGCATAAGGGTAACATCGTCTTCTTTGATGCCTTTCCTGCATCAGAACCCACAATAGAAACAGATATAATGACACCACATTATAGTGACTATTATGGGGATATTGACAATAAAAAACATAAAGCACCTGTAGATACAGAAAGTCCTATTCCTATTCCTTTTCTCACTGTAGCAAAAGGCACTAAATTCCAATTTATTATAGGAGAAAAAGGAAATGAGGGATTATTAAATCAACCATTTCAAGACAAAACAATTATAGATTGGCTAAAACAAGCTCTAAGCGAACACGGCATAGGCGCAAAAACAGCCGTAGGCTACGGTTACATGACCACATAAAACAATAAAAAATGATAGAAGTAACACTCATTCCAGTAGACAGCAGCATGATTTCAGCGATTGGGTATGATGCAGACAGTCAGACACTTTTTGCAGAATTTGCCACCACAGATAAAATATATGCTTACGAAGAAGTCGAACAAGAGATATTTGAAGAATTGCAGCAAGCTAATTCTGTAGGAGGTTATTTTAGAGCAAATGTATTGAGATGCTATGGGGATTGGCAAGTTCGTCGTAATCGAGATTTAAAATGGTAAACTAAATTCATTAAGACATGCTCCTAAACCTAAGCAATCACCTTTCTGATCAATGGGGAAAAGCACAGCGACAAAACGCCATCGCTCAATACGGAAAAATAGAAGACCTCCCCTTCCCTACCATTGCCCCCCAAAATAGTAGTGAAGAGATACAAAAATTAGCGATAAATTACTGTCAACGAATTGTAGCATTGCAACCACAAGCAGTTCATCTAATGGGAGAAATGACCTTTACCTTCACCTTGGTACGATTGTTACAAAAGCAGAGGATTTCTTGCATTGCTAGTACCTCACAACGCAAAGTAGTGGCAGAAGAAAATGGGCAAAAAACCGTCTTGTTTGAGTTTGAACAATTTCGGGAATATCCAAAAGCTTAATTGCTCCAATCATATTTATCTTTTATAGGATTAAGATGACCTTCTACCCAATGACAATAGGCTTCATAGCCTATAACTTCCTTGTCTTCTAATCCTTTTAACGCTTCTTGGAAATGGGCAAAAATCTCTTTTTCTTTTTTAGAAGAAGGCACACATTTATTTAATTGATCAAAAAATTTAAGCAAAATATCTTCAAAAATGCTAATGGTATTCTTCTTATTGTCTTTAATATTTCGGCTAAGATTATCTACTACTTTTGAACTTTCTAATTCATAAAAAATGGCTAATTGCAATAAACGAGCACTTCGAACAAGCTTAGGTCGATGTTCATTAAAACGAGTACTTCTTGAAATTTTTTGTAACCAATGAAGTGCTTTATCAAAATCATTGTTTAACAAATATATTAAGCCTATGTTATAAAAAAATGCAACTTTTCTCGATTCATTAATCTTGTTTTTATACTTTTTTAGCCCTCCTTCAATTCCCTGTATGAGTTCTAGTGCAGCTGGATATTTTTTTTGGTTCAGATAAAGCATTTGTCGGTAAAAATAAACATTTTGGAACTGTTCGCCTTTGGCATCTGTATTCTTTTGAGGAATTTTTACAGTTTCTAGTTTTTCAATAATTGCTTCTGCTTCTACAAATTCTTTAGCACAAATATGGTAATTGATAAGATTTGCCAACTGTGTCATATAAGACGATGCATCTTTTTCAATAATATGTGGATGTTGATTCCATATTTCGATCGCTTTTTTTTGATGTTCAATGGCGAGTTGAAGCTTTTTTTGGAGATGTGCTGATAAGGCTAGGATATTATAATAGTAATACTGCGAAAAAAAGGAACCGTGAATCGGAAAATCTTTACTTTCAGTTTTTGCATACGTATCTCTAATCTCATTTGAGATGAATTGATCTGATTTTTTTTGTTCATTTTTTGTTCTAAAGATCGTCGTTAACTTGATATTTTCATGACGATAAGCCATTTCTTCTTTTAAAGTATTGGCAGCAACATGTGCCATTTGATAAACAGCGTCTATTTGCTCCTTAATGTCTTTTTTTTCAAGCGCCACAATAGCTGCTGCTTTTTGAGGAAGAATTTCTAATAAAAAAGTATTCTTATGATATTTCAAGGCTAGATTTTCTGCTTTCTTAAAAACGCTAATTGCTTTTAGATGTAACCCTCTTTCATCTAAAATTTGAGCCTCTAAAATTAAATCTTGCAGTTGAATGCTGATGGATTTATTAGCATAGGAAGTTTTTAAGGTTTCAATTAGTTTTTCATAAAGATAGTTTTCCGAATGCCGAAGAATCGACTTAGGATCAGTTTTAAGTAAATCATTGCCTATTTGATCTATTAATCGAGCTAAAATTTCTTCTTTATTATAGTCTCCTAGTTCATACAAAATATTAAAAATTTCATTGTAGTATGTTTTTTTACCATCTTTTTCATTTTTTTTTTGAAGTCTATTATTCAGCGTAAAACTTCGTTTTTCGCTAGGTGATAATGTTTTTATTAAATCAAATAAGGCTTTTCCTGTCGCCATAGGTGATAAATTAGTTTATTTTTTATAAAAAAAGAAGCACTATATCCAAGTTCAGAATTCCGCAATTCCAAAGTTAATGGTTTTGGAGTAGCATGCAATTTTCTCAGTTTTGCAATATCGAAAACAAACAACCATTAAACTAATGATACCATGTACAAACTTGAGATTGAGCAACTGATTCTAAAGAAAGATTGCAATGCTTTTATAAAACACTTTTTTGATATTTCAATGGAGTTTTTTCTACTCTTATTAGTACATCAAGAAACTTTTGAATTAGCATACTTAGAAAAAGGATCCACATTAAACGATTATGTTATTACTCTGGACTCAAACAATACACGAGTACTACATAATAAAAATTTTGAATTTAAATCTAATAAAGATCCTTTAGAGTTTTCACTAATTCTATTAGGAAATTATAGGCGATTAGCTATGAACCGAATTAAAATAAAAAAATTAATTCATACCAATGCATTCATCAACACTAGAGATCGTAGTACAACTCTATTTCACCAACTTTTTACCGTTGTTCTTCCTGTAACGATACTTAGACAAGAGAATACTATCAAATTTGACAACCCAACCATGAGCATTAATTTTTCTTTAAAAACAACATAACAAAATGGCAAGAAGCTTACCTCTTAAGTTATTACCTTCCCAATTAAGTAGTTTATCTAAATCCACTAAAACGGGAGTAAAAGGTAGCCAACGAACAGAACGATTCCTTTATCCTCAAAGAACGACAAATAAAGCCCCAGGAGAAAATCCTAGAGTTGTTTCTTCTGTATATGGAAGATTAAAAACAATTATTTTATTTTTTCCAACCAATGGAGCTTATACTGTTTATCCTTATTTCAAATTTGTTAAAGAATTCATAGAACAGTTTAACGGAGGAGGGCGACGTTTTTTATTGGTAGCAGAATCCAATGTATTGTCAGGATCAGAATGCGATGAACTGAGTCTATTAGCTAGACAAAATGGGAATACTTTTTATTTGATTCCAATTATTTATGACTCTCGTGATTTGGCACCTTGGGCACAAGATTGTTTTCTATCAATTACATATACTGTTGATGGAGAGGATCAAATTTATCTAGTAGAACCTTCCAATGAGGCAAGTAATAAAAATGTTGCCAAAGAACTAGTGAATAGTTTAGAGCAAATCACAATCCCTAACTTTACAATTCGACATAGTGATAGTCCTATTCCATTTGTTGGAGGGAATGTGTTGGTTGGAGATCGTTTTATTATTATTGGTATCCATCAAAGTAATCGACAACTAATTCGACAATTTGGAAAAAAATGGCTTGGAAAAAATATAATTATTTTAGAATCAAAATCTACTGATTTATCGATTTCTTGGCCTGAATGTAAAATAACAAGTGATAATTTTTATAATCGGTATGATGCCAGTGCAAAAAAACAACCTCTTTTTCATGGTGATCTATTTATGACCGCTGCTGGTAAAAATAAGGCAGGGCAAGAAATTTTTGTTATTGGTGAACCTACTATTGGTTTTGCATTGACAGATGATATACCTGCTGATGTAAAACAATTAGTTAAAGATATTATTATACAAACAAAATGTGCTATCAATGAAGTGATTCGCTTGCTTAAAAAAGAATTTTCAGACTTAAACATATCGTTTCAAATTGTCCGAAATCCACTTCCATTAACTTATTATGACGAGATTGTTAATGAAAGAAAAACACGCCATTGGTGCTGGGCAAGTTATAACAACTGTTTGGTAGAAAATTATTATGATAATAGTGGATTAGATGCTCGAATTGTCAAAAATGTTATTATCCCTTCTTATGGGATTAATAGTGATTATTCGCATAGAACCTGCTCTAAAACAGGTCAATCTTATGGATCTTGGACAGAACTGCATAGTCATGATTTGCAAAATCAATGGTTATGGGAAGATTTGGGGTATAAGGTTGTTCTAATGCGTCAGGATTTTAACCCATTTATACGCAGACAAGGGTCCCTCAATTGTCTGACGAATTGTATTGAACGAGAATAAATTAAATGGCGGAAACCGAAAAGCCACAATAGAGTAGGCCCCTTATTTCATTTAAATTTTTAATTATTATGTCGCAAGCAATGAATTTTGATTCCATTAATTTCAATCCTGAGGCGAAGGAGCTTTCAATTAAACTAGATGGAGAACTAGTTTTTAGTCCATTTAATCTAAGTACCACTGCTGTAAAATTACAGGTTTACAAACAAGAAGAACAGTTAAAGGTACTCCTTGAAACAGCTCCAATCGGAAATTTCTCAAGCGAAAAGCTTGATTTAAAAATCAAACTCATTAGTGAAAATCATTATGCAAAAGTCTTATTTGGTAGTCCAATAAACGATTGTACTACTTCTTTGGGAGACAATGAAGTAATTGCTGTAAAGGATAAATTTCATGCCTTTTGGATTGGTGCAGATGATATTAGAAACACATTAATATCTATTCCCAAAGGGCTCCTTCCTATGGAAGATCGAATTATTTCTTTTGAGATTATTGATGACGCTTTAGTTTTTAAATATCACAGCTCCATTAGTCCTAATTAATTCAACACTCAGGAGCATAGTATTTTTCTATGCTCCTAAACAAAACACTAGACATATACACTAGCATTATTTATGAAAAATATAAAAGTATTCCTAGGAGGAACTTGTAATAAATCTACTTGGAGAACAGCATTAATTCCAAAACTAAAAATAGATTATTTCAATCCTTTAGTAGAGGTATGGACAGAAGAGGCTTATCAAGAAGAACTGCTGCAACGAGAAAGATGTAATTATTGTTTGTATGTTATTACAGTGGAAATGATAGGTGTTTATTCTATTGCAGAGGCAATAGATGACTCTAATAAGCGTCCTAAAAAAACTATTTTCTGTTTCATTGAAGCTGGTTTCTCTAAACATCAAATTAAATCCTTAAAAGCTGTTGGAAAAATGGTGCAACACAATGGCGCCTATTGGTTCAAAGACCTCAACGAAGTAGCTTTATTTTTAAATCAAAATCAATAATAAATTATGGGTAGACGACACAATGTTTTTGTGAGCTATCATCATGAAAATGATCAATCTTATAGAAATGAATTTGAGCAATGCTTTAGTCATTGTTATGATATTATGGTTTCTAAATCCGTTCAACTAGGAGATATTGCACCTAACTTAAAAACAGAAACTATTCGACGAAAAATTAGAGATGAATATTTACGAGATTCAACAGTTCTTGTGGTCTTGATAGGGAAAGATACTTGGAAACGTAAATATATAGATTGGGAAATTTCCTCTAGTATAAGAGATACACAGTATAATTCTAGGATGGGATTAATTGGTATATTATTGCCTTCTCATCCTGATTATGGTAAAAAAACATATAATCCATATACAATTCCTCCTAGACTTCAAGATAATGTAGAAAAAGGCTTTGCCAAAATATATAATTGGACTATGAATAAAAATTGTGTTCAAGATTGGATTCATGAAGCTTTTAATCGACGGTATAATATTATTCCTGATAATTCTAGGACTTTATTTAGAAACAATAGGTCATTTTATCAATGGCAATGGCAAGATTAAAACTAAATCCCTGATTCCCTTTCTAATTAGATTTAACGCAATTATTTCTATCAAATAATCATAATAGATCTTCTATTAATGACCAATAATCTATTGTTAACTATGAAATATCCTTTAAGCATTTACGTTTTATGGCATACTAACAACTACCAAGGTTTTGAATATGCAAACACCATTTTTTCGACCTTTTCAAGAGATGTGCAGCACCCTTTGCAACGAGGAATTGGGATTCCAACTTATTTTATATCCAATCCTAAACATTTAATGGAAACCATTAACTGGGAAGAAGCTGAACAAACTTGCATTCTATTTTTTATAGATGAGCATATGATTATAGATGATGCTCCAATCAAATGGGAACAAGAAATATTGGCGGTTCACAAGCATTGTCATAACAATCAACATAAAACACTTTTTTACCCTATTGCTACACACGAACAAGCTAGTCAATTTTCGACAAAATTAAACATCAGTAACCGTCTCAACTTATATGACTTTAAAAGTCAAGAAAAAGAAGATGAACTATTATTACAAATTGCATTTAAATTATCTACAAGACTATATCCCCTTAAAAATAATGAACGTGAACTTCCTGTTACCGTTTTTATTAGCCATGCTCGACAGGATGGTAGTAATTTAGCTCTATTAGTCAAAAATGCAATTGATAAGTTAAGATTTGGACTAACTTCTTTTATAGATGTTAAGGATATTGGGAAAGGAGAAAATTTTGAAAAAGAGATTACGAATGCTATTACAGAATCTATTTTTCTAGTCTTAAATACAGATGAATATAGTTCTAGAGAATGGTGTATTAAAGAAATTTTGTACGCTAAGCAACATTATTGCCCAATCGTTCATGTTAATGCAACCAAAAATCATACTAAACGAGTGTTTCCTTATTTAGGTAATTTCCCAAGTATTAAGTTACAAATAACAGAAACAGGCAATAGCAATATTAAGGAAATAATAGCTACGGTTTTATTAGAAACACTTCGATTTAAATATCATAAAAAACTAAATAAAACTATTGTTAGTCAGTCAAATAATGATAACATTAGAAGCTATCAATCTTTGGCTTTACCTCCTGAACTATTGATATTAAATCAAGATAATCAAAAACAGCTTTTACTGTACCCAGATCCTCCTTTAGGAAACGAAGAGTTATCCATTTTAAGGACTAAAAAACCTAATATAGAGTTTACAACCCCCATGCTCTATATGTCACAAACGCTTATTCAAGAAGTTTATAATGAAAATTTCTTACATAATAAGACCATAGGTTTATCTATTTCTGAAAACCCTAACCTAGTCAAAGGCGGATATCAATTATTTGATCACCTTCATCTACAAGATGCGTTAGTTGAAATTTCTCGTTATCTATTGGTTACAGGAGCTAATTGCGCTTATGGAGGAGATATTAACTACTCTAAAGAATTAAGTTTCACCAATATACTTAGTGAGTTGATTGCATCTTATCGAGAAGATTATCAGGATGATATTACTCCTATTATTAATCACGTTTTTTATCCTATTTCTGAATTTGTCAAAAAAGACATCCATATCAGAAGCAAATACAAAGGAATAATTGATTTCAAATTTCATGAGAATCCATTGACTCATCCATTTTCTGATTTAGAAAGTCCTGAAGCCGCTATTTCATTGACTTATATGCGTAAAAAAATGTTTGAGCAAAACGATGCTCAGATTTTTATTGCAGGAAAAATAAGAGGTTATAAAGGACTTATATCAGGTATTTTAGAAGAAGCTTACTGGGCTCTAAAATATCAACGTCCGATTTATATTGTTGGGGCTTTTGGAGGAATCAGTGCAGCTTTAATTCAGTTGTTTGAGGGAAAAGAGAGTCCTCTTATTCAAGAAGATTCCTTAGAAAATTATCAAAATGAGCATTGGAATCAAAAATATACCACTTACCAAAAATATGCACAAGAGTTGTGGCAAGAAGATAAACAGATGCTTAATGATCGTATTCATTATGATTCACTCTCTAAATTCTTTGACAACTACTGGAAACAGAATGATAATAACCTAAACAATGGTTTATCGTCCGAAGAAAACCAAATATTGTTTACCTCCAACAACCTCCTTGAGATTACTAGATTGATACTTAAAGGACTGAATAATTTTTTTAATCCCAATAAATAATAAATAATGAAAGGAATTAATCGAGCCAACCCTAAAGTTAATATGCGATTGTTAACAGAACATCGCACAAAAGGCAAAAAATGTGTGTTTCTGAGCCATAAGAGCAAAGATAAAAATGCATGTATAGAAATTGGAGCATATCTTAATGACGCTGGTATTGATATTTATCTCGATTGTTATGATGAAGAACTACAGATTGCCACTCTTGAAAATGATAAAAAGAGCATCACAAAATGTATCAAGAAGGGTCTTAAAGAAAGTACGCATATTTTATGTGTAATTTCTGCTGAGACCATTAAATCTCAATGGGTTCCTTTTGAAATTGGTTATGCACATGCTGCTATTGTTGATAACTCTTTTAATCAAAAATCAAAAGAATATCAAGTTAGTATATTACGATTAGAGGATATTTCTAATAGAGTGCTTCCTGACTACTTGCAAACAGCACCTGATATTAAAGGAGGAAAATCGTTCAACGAGTACATTGCCATTGTCCTTAATTCAAGTAAAAAACAATTGCTCACAGAAGGGCGTGTTCAAGATGTCTTCCTAAAATATAATCATCCTTTACACAAAATTCTAAATCTTAACAAGTAAACGATCATGAGTCGAACAGCAGATTATTTTGTATCAAAATTAAAATGGAAAAAAAAGGGAGTTGTGGAATCTTTTTTAGTTCATTCCAATGATTACGCTTCCATAGATGACAATGGTATAGAACGACAAAAAAGCTGGGTAATCCAACAATTGAGAACTGGTAAAATTTTTCGTTGCATTCATAAAAATGAACAAGGACAATGGTGTAAAGGTGCCCCCTTAACACTTAGTCAAAATTTCAATTCTAAAGATAATTCAGCCTTACCTTTAATTCTTCCTAGACGAAAATCATTTATTAGTTATTACCATAAAGATAACCAAACAGATAAAGAGCATTTCAAACACTTAACGACAGATTTAATTGTCAATAAATCTGTAGAAGATGGAGATATAAAATCTGATTTAAGCGATGAATACATCAAGCAACTGATTCTAAAAGGTTATTTAAAGGATACTACTGTTTTAATTCTATTACTTGGTAACAAGACCAAATGCCGCAAACATATTGACTGGGAAATTAGTGGTGCACTAAACCTAAAAGTTGGTGACGGATATGCAGGAGTATTGGGCTTAATTTTACCATCACACCCTGACTATAATACGGGAAAATACACCTCTTCTAAACATCCTCAACGATTTATAGATAATGTTGAAACGGGTTATGCGATTATTAGAAATTATACGACCGATCGTAAGAAACTACAGGAATATATTGAATTAGCTTTTGCCAATCGGAAAGCTCAAGCAGACAAACGTATTAATTCAAGACCTCAGATGAAAAAAAATACTTGTACATAATGAGGGATGCAATGACGACTTTCAGAATAATCCGTTTACATATGGATTATTCTGATTTAAGCTTACATATAGAATTAGGAGTGCTATTCTTAATTGGAATATTCTCTATTCTAATCCTTTTATTTATTGTCAAAAGATATGGCAAGAATAAATTCCAGCTTGTAGAAATGGGCATAGAAATTTCAGGGAATCCTAAAGCTACATTTAAGGTAAAAAGAGATTATTCTAACTTGTATATTGCCAATAGAATCTATATAGAATTAATTACTAGAAAAGTAACCTTACCCTTTGAAGAAGGAAAAGATGTTATTATTGAAATTTATGATTCTTGGTATCAATTATTCGGATTTATTCGAGAAGAAATAAAAACAATTCCTGGACATCATTTGCAGAAGAAATACTCAGGTAATGCACTAATTGATCTAACAGCAAAAATATTAAATGAAGGACTAAGACCTCACTTAACAAATCATCAAGCTGCTTTTCGAAAGTGGTATAAAATTGAAAGCAAACGAGTAGCACATAGTCAATTATCTCCACAAGAAATTCAAGAAAGCTACCCTCATTATTCTGAGTTAATCATTGACCTAAAACAAGCAAATCAATCATTAATTCACTATACCAAGTTGCTAAAACAGTTTTTAGATGCTACTTGATCCTATCAATAATTAACTACCAAGTATTAATATTTGATACTTTAAGATCATCTGAAATCCCAAATAAACTCAATAAATCACTTGGAATATAAGTTGCTTAGAAAAGCACATTAATCATTTTCATCATTAAAAATTTTATAAAATGTCACTTATAGAATGCCATGAATGTACCGCAAAGGTGTGCAACTAAAAAAAGTCAAACAAACTTTTGGGGGCAAAATTATCAAATATTGTTTTATTGCTTTCAATTTATTTATGCTCAGCAATTCTAACGATGTAAGAAAATATATTAAATAATAATAATCTAAGTACAGGACAAAAAATGGAGAAATTGAAAAATTAGTAAATTAGTAGTTGCGAAATCACTATTTACAAACTTCAATAACTCCGAATGAAAGATACAGAAAAAGTTCTTAAAGATCTAAGTACAGGACAAAAAATGGAGAAATTGAAAAATTAGTAAATTAGTAGTTGCGAAATCACTATTTACAAACTTCAATAACTCCGAATGAAAGATACAGAAAAAGTTCTTAAAGATATATTATCTGATCATTTTGCTGGTCAAAGTCAGCGATTGACCATGTTGAGTAAGCTGGTTATTTCCATAATAAAAATGAGCAGCATTAGCTATGCTCAACTTTCGCTGGTATTGAACCCTTTTGCAAAACGAGAATCTAATTTCAAAAGGATTCAACGTTTCATGAAAGAATACAAATTCTGTCGTAAGTGCTATATTCAATTAGTTTGGAAACTCATTGTTTTTAGTAATCAGTGGGTAGCTCTGAGCATTGATAGAACCAATTGGAAATTTGGGAAAATCAACATCAATATTTTACTAATAGGTATTAGCTATAATGGAACAGCAATACCACTTATTTGGACTCTATTAGACAAAAGAGGTAACTCTTCTCAACAGGAACGGATAGATTTAATGCAAAGCTTGATGAGTCATTTAACAATAAAGCAAAAAGGGCAAATCAAATATTTGTTAGCAGACCGTGAGTTTATTGGTAATCAATGGATAAGCTATTTAAAATCTTTGCCTTTAATTTTTATTATTAGAATCCGAAGTAACAGTTTGATGCGAAAGTTTGGACAAATAAAAGAAGTAAAAGTTGGCAAATACTTTAGCCAATCAACTTTTAAAGCTTTGAGAAAACAAAGAATACTTTTCAAGCACCAACTTTATATTGGAGGTCAGAAACTAGGTAAATCTGAATGGCTTATTTTGATAAGTAACAAACCTATTTCAAAAGGTAAAAGAATTTATCAAGAACGCTGGGGAATCGAAGTTTTTTTCTCAGCTTGTAAAACAAGAGGATTTAATTTTGAGGATACTCATGTAACAGCACCATCTAGATTATCCAGTCTACTATTTCTTGTTGCAATAGCCTTTGTTTGGTCTTATAAAACAGGAGAATGGTTAATCAAAAGAGGGGGTAAAATTCCAATAAAAAAACTAAAAACTCGAAAAGCTAAACTCTTTAGTATTTTTAGATTTGGCTTAGATTATATCAAAGAACGTTTACTTAACTTTTTAACTTTATTTCAGGAATTAAAACTTTTGTCCTGTACTTAGGTCCTGTACTTAGAATAATAATATCAAATAGCTATTCTAATTGAGGTCGAATATTGACCTTTCTAGCGATTATTTGATAGATTAAGTTCATTGAAATAGTAGGAATAAAATCAAAGAGTACTCGAACTTTCTGCCTTAAATCACGCAATGTTTTTGCTTCTTTTAAGGCTTGTTCAAAACTTTCATCAACAGCCCTTGTAATCTGGTCAACAAAAAATGCTAATAGCATAATCAAAGCAAATACTGTTGACAAGTAGAATTTTCCATGACCATAATTATGTTCCAAATTGTAGTCTTGATTCTTCAAGGTGTTAAATGTCTCATTTTCAATTTTCCAACCTGCTCTTCCAGCTGTGGCAATAGATGAAACATTTGATTTAGTCAAAGTTAGGTTGGTAATCCACTTATTGGAATAAACCACTTTATCTTTTTCTAAATCATATTCTTCGTATTCTAAATAGTTTACGATAATATCTTGGTTTGCGCCATTTAGAATGAGGTTAGATGCCCACCTGTATCGACACAGAGTCTTTTCATTTTTCTGGTATTGACACTGATGCAAACTATCCTTTTTTCTAAGTTGCTTAACTTGTTCCAAAACATATCCTTCCTTGATTACTATGATGTAATCCATTTGGATATCTTGTGCTTGAAGTGCTTTAATAGTTGGACCATCAGCATATAAAGCATCTAAAAGAATTAAGATCTTTTCTTTTGGCAGTATGCTGCGTAAATGTGGAAATAATCGTTTACATGCCTTTCGTTCACAATCATTCTTTTTTGAACCATCCTGCCGCGTTATTGCTTCTCCAAAAACAGGAAAAACGGTCTTGAAATTAGGATGAACTACACTCGCTGCTAACAATTGGTGATGATGTTCTATTGTACCATTTTTTCTTTTCTTTGTTAAACATTGAGAACAACCAATCTTATTGGAAGAAAATGTACCTGTGGCATCAACACTTACTAGCAAATGTTGGTCTAAGTATCTTCTACTTTCGAGTATTTTGAGCCTTTCCAAATGTTCAAAGATTGTTTTAAAAGTAGGTTGAAAAACAGATGGTTGGACAGCATCTAAAATTTTTCGCATCCCATTATCTGTTGGAAGCTTACTAATTTTAAAGACTTGTTCTAAATTGTCCTTACGATGAATGGCATTATCTATAAAACTCAATAATGATGGATCTTTTAGACCAAACATAGCAAATGCTCCCATTAAACAATCATGTAGCAAATATTCTGTATGCCCTTTTCGATCGTCTGGAACTTGGTGAAACTCTTTGGATACTATTTCTACTAATTTGTCGTACATCGTTTACTTTTTAGTAAATGTACGTTCCTTTTTCAATGAACTTAAATATTATTTTATCATATAATTCTGTTTATCGTTAGAATTGCTGATTTATGCTTTACTCAATAATAACAGGAATTGGAGTGGCTGTACAAACAACACAGAGTTATTCTAGTGAAGCAGAACAAGCAGGTGCTACAATTGGAAGTGGATTAGGAATAATGTTGCTTTTGTTTATCTGGGGAATTGGAGATCTTATACTAGGTTTATTCGTCTTCTTAACTCGAGCCAAATAGTTTTTATCATTGCAAAAAAACAACAAAATGAAAACATTTATTAAAATTCTAATGATCTTTATCTTATTTATTATTGCTACGCCTTTATTCGTGCTTGTAAAAGATGCACCATCTTTAAAGTTAATTTTTTTAGCGGGGTTGGTAGCAGGTATTGGAGCAATTTGGAAATACGACTCAAATACTAGTTCAGAAATAGATAATCAACATTTGGATAAATCCTAAGAATCATGTTTGTAGATTATTATGCCTTATTAGAAATAACAATAAATACCGATCAAACCAAAATAAAACAAGCTTTCCGAAAACAGGCTTTCAAATGGCATCCTGATGTTCACCCAAATAAAGATACAACAGAACGAATGAAAGCAATCAATGAAGCTTACCTTATTTTATTATTTTAAAAGATCCCATAGCTAGATCACGTTATGATAATAGTTATCATGCATTTCAAGCAGAGAAAACATCTTCAAAACAAAATACAACGAATCATGAACAAGAGCACTATTACAAAGACTATAACATAAGTGATGCTGTGCTAAAAACTTGGATGGAACGAGCAAGAAAACAAGCAGCTACTTTAGTAAAACAAACCATTGAAGATTTTAGAGGAATGGCTAATGCAGGGGCGAAAGGCATTGTAAAAGGAGCCGGAGAACAATTTATAGCGCAAATAATTATAAGTTTATTGTTTTTACTCTGCTTAGGTTTGGCGAAGGCATGTAATTAAGGAGTCATATAGGCTAGTGTTTTTTAACCTTAGCAAAGGTTTTATTTTCTTTAATAACTCCTAAACCATGACTACAGCCTTTGCCTAAACCTATGAAATTAGGAATAAAAACATTGCATTTAAAATGTAAGTTAAACGCTATTCTTCGGACTCTCTTATGTTTAATCCATTGTGTGTTTAATAAATCTGTAATACTCAACTCTATGGATTCAGGGACTTCCCATTGAACGCCCTTAGCAAAAGATAAGATATGTCCAATCAAAATTGGTTCTAAAAAATCCAGTTTCTCAGATAAACGTTCTAGTTCTTGATATTGCTTATAGTTATCTTGGTTTAGAGCCAACCAATTATGTATCCTATATTCTCTTTTTTGAGAGAGTATTTGTAGTGAAAATTGATTCACATTTAGACTTTTGAGACGCATCTGATGTTGTTTTTTACCAATCATCAAAGTCCAATCAGCTTGAGCAAAAAAATGTTGCGCTTCTTCTACCCCTTTATCTATACAAATCAACATAGGATGATTTTTATTCAACTTATATTGAATAAGCGGATAACGGTAATGAAAAGTAGTGGGATTATTTGAACTATTGTGATTATGGAACCAATCATGTTCTAATCCAACTTTATGAGCCATCGCTCCTCTAAATTGGGCAATTTCCCAAGGTTCTAAATAACTGTCAAAAACAACAGCTAAAATTCGCAGCTCTTTTTGAATCGAAAATTCACTATGCATCATTTTTATTTTATGTATAAAAATCAAATTACTGTTTATTTAATAACAAACCAAATATTCAATGCAATTATATATTGATTCTTATGGCGCTTTTTTAGGTGTAAAGGATGGGATGTTTTGGGTCAAGCCCATAGAAACTAAAGGAAAACTTATTGCTGTCCGAAAAGTTCGCAGCATTTTGCTTAGTCCTAGCATTCGTGTAAGTACAGATGCACTTTTTTTAGCTTTAAAGAACTCTATTACTGTCCTCTTGCTAGATAAAATTGGTCGATCGAAAGGACTTGTATGGAGTGGGCAATATGGTTCTATTTCTACTATCCGAAAACATCAAGCTTTATTTGCTCAACATATACAAGGAATGCTTTGGATCCGAGATTTATTATTACAAAAAATTAATAACCAACAAAGTTTATTAAAGCAATTATATAACGACAACTATTTAATTGAACGAGAATACTTAAATGCACAAAAAATAATGGCAAATATGATTCAAAAATTTCAAAATTGGTCTACTGAAACTACTTCTAATTTAAAAGAAATTGCAGCAAGTTTTAGGGGATGGGAAGGAACAGCTTCTAGAGCTTATTTTTACTGCCTTAGTTTAGTAATACCTAAGCAATATAATTTCAAAAAAAGAAGTAAACATCCAGCCTATGATCCTTTTAATGCTTGTATGAATTACTTATATGGAATTCTTTATGGAATAATTGAAATAGCTTTAATTAAAGCAGGTATAGATCCATATATGGGAGTTCTCCATACAGATCGTTATAATACTCCAACATTGGTTTTTGATGTCATTGATCAATATAGATCTTGGGTAGACGAACTCATTATACAGCTCTTTTTAACACATCCAATACCTTCATCCTATTTTCAAAAGACAGCAAAAGAGGGCTTATGGCTGAGCTTTGAAGGAAAAGAAACATTAGTTCATGCTTTTACCAAGCATATGAATCAAATTATTTCTTATAAGGGAAATAAGCGCAAGCGACGTTCTCATATAGATATAAATGCCTTCCAAATGGCAACAATGTTTAAATTCTTTTCTCCTTCTTCTTTTAATTCTTAAATATTCAATTATGAAAAAAACATGGTACAAAATGACTCCATACATTATAGGGATTAGCTTGTTTGGATCAGGATCAGCATTTGCTTGGGAGTTAGGTTGGATAGAGTTAATAATTCAACATTTTTGGTACGAAATACCTATTTCTCATAAAGAAAAGACACCTTTAATATCGGATAGTTCAACGATTATTTTAGACACACCTAATGATAGTATTAAATTATCTCCTGAAAATCTTATCGAATGGATCGAAAGTGAAGAGGATGATCTGTATACTTCTAAAATGACAAATAATAATTATTCTGCAAAAGAAAAAAATCAAAAACCCTCAGGAAATCGCATTGGCTGTATCTGCATGGACAACGATCGACAAAATCGTCAAGGAACAGGTGCTTGTAGTGGTCATGGCGGCGTTCGATTTTGGCTACATCAACAAGAAAATGGTTTAATACTTGAATACCCAACTTCTCACCACAAAAGACATCCAGCTCCTCTTTCGTATGACGAGCTATCAAAATTAGCCTCTTTTAAAAGAAAACAAAAAGAAAAAAATACCAATAGTAATCAATCTACTTTCTTAGATATGTTAATGCTTTTTATTGTTTGTTTGACAATAGCATATATTGCTAAACTTTGGTGGGAAAAATCTTCAACATGAACTATATAATTACCTATGATATAGAAAATGATCGTTTACGTAGTAAAATTGCAAAATTCTTATTAAAAAATGCCTGTGAAAGAATGCAAAAATCTGTTTACTTAGCTCCTTCTTTCAAAACCTCAGAGTGGGATAATTTTAGACAAAATTTGCATACTTTATTTCAAGGACAACTTACTGTAAACGAGAGTTTATATATTATTCCAATTCAAAAAAAACAATTAATAGAAGCTATTGTTATAGGTAATTCTAGTACTTTAGACTCTTTTCTAACAGAAATATTCTATCTTTTTTTCTAGTTTTTTCTTATTTTGAAAGAAATATAAGTTCTTTGACATAGTGGATACTTTGTAATACATATACAAAGAATGATATATATATCATAAAGTGAGTACTAAACCATCATCCAATAAAAGTAGGATTGAAACACTTGCAATCTGTACACGTCCATTTTGTAGGTTAGTAGTACTAAACCATCATCCAATAAAAGTAGGATTGAAACAAAGTCTAGTATCTAAGCAATACTAGCTAAGCATTTAAAGTACTAAACCATCATCCAATAAAAGTAGGATTGAAACCTAGTAATCGCGGTACTGATTCCCAACTTGAAGTCTTGTACTAAACCATCATCCAATAAAAGTAGGATTGAAACACTCCATTGTTTTTGACCTCCAATTTAAATTGATCTCGTACTAAACCATCATCCAATAAAAGTAGGATTGAAACTATTTTTGTTTTCTATGAATAGATGTTAATACATCAAAGTACTAAACCATCATCCAATAAAAGTAGGATTGAAACAATAATGTTGTTAGGATCTGAGCTTGGATCGAAAAAGTACTAAACCATCATCCAATAAAAGTAGGATTGAAACCTGGAGTTGCGTGTAATAGATTAAATAATAAGCAGTTGTACTAAACCATCATCCAATAAAAGTAGGATTGAAACTTGTTCATTTAGAATTTTGGATCACCTATCCAGTAAAACTATAAGTTCAAAAAAACGACCGTTTATGTGAACTCAGTTTTAAAATTAGAAAATCTACAAATTGTTCTACATACATGTTCAAAAAAACTGGTCTACCTAATCTAAGTTTAGCTTGTCTTTTCTAGATAAGTTTTGTAAACTTGTAGCATGAAAATAGGATATGCAAGAGTAAGTACAAAAGACCAATCTTTAGATTTACAGATTGATGCTTTAAAAAAGGCAGGCTGTGAACAAATTTTCCATGAAGTAGTCAGTGGAGCAAAAACTGAACGGGTAGAACTGAATCGACTTCTTTCTCAATTACGGAGAGGAGATATTTTAGTTATATGGAAATTGGACAGACTGGGAAGATCTCTCAAACATCTGGTTGAGCTTGTTCATGAATTAAATGAAAAAGGCATTGGACTCCAAAGTATCAATGACCCAATTGACACCACCACCTCCCAAGGAAGACTAATCTTCAATATTTTTGCTTGTTTGGCAGAATTTGAACGAGATGTTATTCGTGAACGTACCCAAGCTGGACTCAAAGCTGCTAGGGCAAGAGGTCGAGTGGGTGGAAGACCGAAAGGCTTATCAGAGGATGCACAAAAAACAGCTATTTCAGCCGAAGCGCTCTATAAGGATGAAAAATTGAGTATAGCAGATATTTGTAAAAACCTTTCTATTAGCAAAGCAACACTCTATAAATACCTTAGGCATCAAGGTGTAGATATTAAAGGATTTACCAAACGTAAAAAGTAAATACTAAACGGTCCTTTTCTTTACTCTTTTACTTTCTCTTAAACTTTTCTAACAAAAGACGCTTTTATAGTAAAAAAACTCGTATCTTTATCTAAGTAAAATTTGTTTTAATTTTTAATGAGTTTATTTACTTATGTTAATTGGATATGCTCGAATATCGACCCATGAACAAAATTTAGACTTGCAACAGGATGCTTTGGAAAAAGCAGGTTGTGAAAAAGTCATTCTTGACACAGCTTCTGGTAAAAATACTAGTCGCCCTGGTCTTGATACGATAAAAACTATCCTTCGCAAAGGAGACACTCTTGTTGTTTGGAGGTTAGATCGCTTGGGGCGTTCACTAAAAGATTTAATTGAGTGGATGAATTATTTGGAAGAGCAGCAGGTTAGCTTTTTATCCATTGAAGAATCCATCAACACAAGTACCTCTACAGGTAAACTCATTTTTCATATCTTTGGAGCGTTAGCAGAATTTGAGCGTAATTTAATTTTGGAACGAACAAAAGCTGGGTTAGCTGCTGCTAGAGCTAGGGGGCGATTAGGAGGAAGACGTAAATCTCTGACACAAGAAAAACGTCAAATGGTTTTCGATTTATACCAAAGTAAAAAACATCCTATCATGGAAATTTGCAATATGTTTGGTATTTCAAAACCTACCCTATATAAATACGTTCGAGACTTTCAGAAGTAAACTATGCAAGAATTCTTAATCCTCTATTATTATTCCAATAATTCTTAACCAAATTATCAAGATGAGTAAAAATAAAAAACAAAACATATCTGTACTTGGTACACCTATTAGTATCGTTAAAAAGAAAGAAAAAGATTTTCTTTCTCTAACGGATATGGTTAAGAACTTTGAAGGGGGCAATGCCCTAATTGAACAATGGTTGAGAAACAAAAATACAATTGAATTTTTAGGCGTTTGGGAAAAAGTTTACAACCCTAATTTTAATTCCCTCGAATTCGAGGGAATTAAAAATGAAGCAGGAACCAACCGTTTTTATCTTTCTGCTAAAAAGTGGATTAGCACAACAGGTGCCATTGGATTAGTTTCCAAAGCAGGGCGTTATGGAGGAACATTTGCCCATAAAGATATTGCCTTTGAATTTGGTTCTTGGCTAAGTCCTGAATTTAAACTATATCTAATTGTTGAGTTCCAAAAACTAAAAGAATTAGAACATCAACAAAAATCGCTGGCTTGGGATGTAAAACGACTACTGAGTAAAATTAATTATCGTCTACATACTGATGCTATCAAAGAATATTTGATTCCTCCTAAAATAGAAGGGACTCGCCAAGTCCCTATGATTTATGCTAATGAAGCAGATCTGCTCAATATGGCAATTTTTGGAATGACAGCCAAACAGTGGAAGCAAGAAAATCCTGATTTAAAAGGTAATATTAGGGATCATGCAACACCTGAACAATTGCTAATTTTGGCCAATATTGAGAATTTAAATGCTGAATTTATCAAATCAGGACTTGATCACCAAGAACGCCTTGAAGAACTCAATCGTATTGCAATTTATCAAATGGGCATCTTAATTGGTTCTAGTTCCTTCAAAAAATTGAAAGAAAAACACAATAAACAACTCCCCCCAGAAGCTTGATTCTTGCATATTAAGCAATCTTTTTTAATGCTTCAATCTGAGGTAAATAGGTAGAACGAACTTCTGTTAACAATTCTGGATATGTTTTTTTAGCCTCTGCATAGACAAACAATTGAAAACGAGGATTATCACTAAAATTTTCTTCATCACTCAATAAATTGTCAAACTTATTTTTGGCCAATCCAGAAGCTTTTGTTTGCTGGATGATTGCTAATTTTTCAGCTGGATGGTCTTGAAAGAATATATCGATTTGCTCATTTTCAGCAGCGTTTAATAGACGTTTTAATTCCACTAGTTGCTCTTTCAACTTTGCCTTATTCTTTGCTTGAGCAGCTTTCTTTCTTTTTGTTATTACCTGTGTTTGTTTCTTTATTTTACTTTCATCAAATAAGGTAGGCTGCTCTAACAACTTTCTTAAATAACCTGCCCTATTTTTAATTTGATTATTCTTAGGCGCATTTTGAATATATTCAATTCGTTCCTTTATGTGTTGTATAGAATAGTTCCTAACAAATTCATTAAAGGTTTCTTTTGTAATTCCCCAATTACGGATAATTAGAAACAATTCATAGCCATTTCCAACATCTGTCACCTCTGCTCCTATTATTGCTGTGGAAGTTGTTTTTACATTTCCATTGTCATAAATCTTAAAGTTCAATGCATAAACAGCACGACCTTGTTTAATTTCATCAAACTCAAATCGAATATCTGTATGTTTCTTAATGTCTTTTTGTGCTTTTACAATAACCCTTTTGAAATGCCCATACTTCTTGTGCTTTTCTTCTAAGCCCAACATTACTTTTAAATCGTGCACTGTGATTTGATGCTGTTTCTTATACTGATGCAATTTCAAGAACTCAAAAATTCGCAATGTATGCACACTAGAAATACCTATTGTATTCTTTATATCATAACAAAGATAACGCTTTAGTCCTAGCAAAAAAGGTTTTAGACGAGGATGGAACTCCAGCTCTATATATCCATTCCCAGTTGAATTGTCATCCTCAGCAGGTTCTGTAACTGCTGTGATAAGATGTGTTTTTAATATACGCCTATGCCCTTCCTCTGTTGTGTAAGGAATTTTGATAATCTTGTTTTTTGTTAATAAACTCTCTGGTACTTCTCGAATTCGATCATAAGCATCATTACTTTTACATTCATAGAAATCAATAATATCACGAATATTAATTCGATACGATTTAAAATCAGGATCTTTTTTATCAACTAATGAGGCTAATATAGTATAGACTCTTTTTTCCCAAATAGAAAAATTGTAGGCTGCTTCTACTAAGGGTTGAGCCTTGGCAACATTTTTATCCTTAATATCCTTTTTCTTAACTAATTGCGCAGGTATTTTCATAACGATTTTTTATCTTTGATAACAGCAAAATAGATAAAAAAACTAAACTATCCAACGAACTTTGGCCTATGGATAGTTTTCTGCTAAAGATAATTTCCCGTTTTATGGATAATTAAAATAGAATAGTTTAGCTGTTTGCATTATTTTTTCCCGTTTTATGGATAATTAAGAATTTTCTCGCTCCCAACACAAGCAATAATAAGCTATATATCAATAAATTACGTCCAAAAATAAATTTTTCCCGTTTTGTGGACAATTAAGTTTCTACAAAGCCTAGCCCTTTCCCCTTTTGTGGATACTTCTATGTAGAAAAACATAAAAATTGACTCTTTTAATCACTATAGTTGGCAAATATGGGTAATAGGCACTATATAAGCCTTATAACTTCCCGTTTTATGGATAATTTGCATAAATAAGAACTCTTAGATCTGTATACTTTCCCGTTTTATGGATAATTAGGGGATCTATACCTTAGAAAACATCTCCCGTTTTTCGGATAGTTCTTCCCGTTTTATGGATAATATATCCCGTTCTTAGGATACTTGGCTCCTGTTTTATGGATAATATATCCTGTTTTATGGATAATATATCCCGTTTTATGGATAATTAAACTCTAGAAGCCCTATAAATACAAAGGTTCAGGCTCTTCTTAACAAATAACAATAAACAAATAAAATATAAAACATCAACAGTTCTTCTGATGATGTTTTTTCATGAAAAAATTATTTTAGGTACTTTATTTGTAATAATATACTATTCTTTATTTCTAGAAATCTAGATTTCTATTCATCTGGATGAAAGTAGCATCTTGTCGCCATACTTTTCTAATAAAATAGTTTTCTAGAAAAGAAGAAATATATTTGGCCAAATTGAAATTAGCTTGAATATATTTTGTCTGACATTGAGGTTATAAAAAAGCTATTATTAAAAATAGGAGTTTTTATGAAATCAACAGAAGAAATTAGTAAAAAAATATTTTTCTAGAAATCTATAATTCTTTATTTCTAGAAAAAAAAGACCAAAACTATAATACCCCTTTCGTCACTTTTTACCTACAGCTAAAATCAAAAATAATAAAAGAAGTTTCTTTAAGAAGAAAACTATATTTCTAGAAATATAGTTTTTTGAAAATGTTAGCCTTTAAAAACTAGAATTCTTTTTTTCTAGTAAAGTACAAAAATATATTTCTTCTTTTCTAGATAAATAGAAATATTGAATAAATATGATGTTGTATTATCACGAAAAAGTAGTTAGCAGTTATCATGGACTGTTTAAGATGGAAATAAGTACTTTATGCTATCGAAATCTTACTTCATGGTAATGCTTTTAGAAGTCTTCTTTTCTGGAAAAGAAGACTTCTAGGTAACTAGAGTAATAAAATAAATTCACTTGTATATTCTAGTAGTAGTTCGTTGCTTTTTACTTTTTTACCAAAAAGATAAAAAAGCACATTTATATTAGTTTGATAATCAGGGTTTTAACATGAAACGCAATGAAACTATAACTTACTGATTATCAAACTAATAAAGTTTTTCAACGAACTATTGTTCTAGTTTATACATGTTTTAAGAACCTTTGAGCAAAAGGATTAAATCTGATGAGAGGAGAATAGAAAAAAATAAATCTCGATTTCTAGAAATTAAGATTCAAAAAAGAAAAACACCTTTCAAAGATATTATAAGGAAATAAATTTTAGATCTAATACAGATTTCTTATTTTTAAGAAATCTTTTTAAATAATTTTATAGATTTCTATTTTTCTAGAAATCTTCTTAAAACCAATTTATCCACATGGCAAAAGTTATTGTATTTGGGAATCGAAAAGGAGGGGTAGGCAAATCTACTTTGACAATGATGACAGCTACAGCATTAAGCCAAGCACCCTTCAATAAAAAAATCTTAGTTATAGATGCTGATGACCAGCAAAGTCTGGTTAAATTTAGAAATGATGATTTAGGAGATGATTTAGATGCAGAGCCTAGCTATAAAATCATATCTTGTCTTAATGACATAGATCGTCTGTATGAAATTATCCAACGTGCACGAACTACACATGATTATATTTTTGTAGATGTAGCTGGGCGATTAGATGATTTTACCAAAAAAGTTTTGTTTTATGTAGATGTTCTAATGATTCCTTTTCAGGCAGGAAACTTCTCTTTGGAGTCTACCTTTGATTATGTAAAATTTGCTCTAAAAGTTTCTCAAAAAAGAGAAGGCAATAAGATGAGACCAATTACAATGATAGGGTTTGTAAATATGTATATCAAGGGGAGAACAAGATATAGAGATGCAAGAGAAGATTTAGAGGCATTTGAAAAGTATGTGTCTGTGCTAGATAATAATTTAGGATTTTATACGGCTTTTATGGATGCAGATACTTTAAAGAGTATTTATTCTAATAAATCAAGTGATACTGCAAAGCGGAATTTTAGATGTTGGTTGAATGAATTAATAAAAACAGCAGAATTATGAGCAAGAAAAGAAGAGGCGAAAAGTTAGCAGGAATGTTGGATAAAGATTTGCCAACGCCAGATAAAGTAGAAGCTATGTTTAATGATGTGGATTCTATTTTAGAAGAAAATAATATTTCTAGAAAAATAGAAAGGAAGAAGTTTGGAACACAACTACGCCCAGAACTAATTAAAGAACTAAAACGCACTGCTCTTAATAGAGATATGACTATTACAGATTTATTAGAGCGTATTTTGGAAGCTTATTTTGAGAAAAATACGGAATAGCTATTCTTAACGAAGAATAATAGACTGGTAGGGGGGATCATTTATACCCCCCTTGAAATAAACAAGTATTATAAAAAGAGACTGTCCAAAAGAACAGCCTCTAAGTTACTTCCACTCCACCAAGATTAGAATAAATAAGTTTATATTTTAGTTGCCAAGAATATATTTGACAGCGCTTTCAGCTTGTGGAGCGACTCGAAAAATAAATCGTTTATCCTCCTTCATACAAGCTAACCAAGATTGTAAATAAGCTGCGGAGTTGTGCAAAAGATTTTCCTTCTGAATTCCTGTCAAAGCAGCAAGAACACAAGCCCCAAGTTCAGCTATTAATTCTTCCTCAGCGTAAATCATTTTATTTTTTTGCTTCATCTGGAGAATTCCTTTTCGTGCCAACCGAGAACGATGCCCAGTCCAATGAATTAGTTCATGAAAGAGAACTCTGTAATAAGCTTCAGCACCATGTGCTACAAATTGTTGGAGATTAGGCATATTGATATAATCTAGAAGAGGTGCATAGTAAGCTCTATTTTCAGATGAAAATAGAATTTTAGGAGCTTCTTCCATTGCATCAAGCAGTGATTCACAGTGCTCAATTGGCCGAATCTCTTGTTTTTCAAGAGTTGGCTTTTCCCATTCAATGCCTTCAATGCAACTGATATTAAAAACAGTATATCGCTTTAAATAAGGACGTTTTTGAATTGGAGTTCCATTTTCTTCCGCCGTTCGTATCTCTGTAGCAGAAAGCTTTTTTCCATCTTCATTTGTACAATAAAAATTGACGTAATAAATGTATTCCGCTTTTGAACCTTTAATGATTTTTCCTCCTAATTTTTGAATTTGTTTCCAAGTCAAGTAATACGGCACTTCATATTCTGCGATAAAGTTGAGCAAGAACCAATTGATTCCTGTGTATTGGTGTTTGGTGAAGAAGTTCTGGGCAAATCCGTATTCAGAAGTTTTGAACAGTTGTTTCCAAGGAATGGTACCGTTTTCAAGTAATTGGATAAGTTTATCGGTTACTTCTTGATACACATCTGTATCCAAAGCATTCTTTTTATTTTTTTGCATATCATCGTTGTTTTGATAAAAAATGTGGTGGGAATGTGAAATAGCAAAAACAGCCCTCGAAAAGAGAACTGTAATCGGATGATAGCATAGATAGGAGGGAGGGCGAAAAGAAAATGATTGAAGTCTATCTCTACTCTAATAATTGCTTTTGAATGCTTTTTGCGATGACAAAGGCAAGTTGGACAGGAACAGCATTCCCAACCATTTTATATCCCGTTGTTAAGCGGTCATAGAAAAAGAGAAAGTTATCTGGAAATGTTTGTATTCGAGCACATTCTCTGATGCTTAAACGACGATAGAGCGATTCTTTTTGTGGTAAAAAGGTGTATGTATCTTTTGTTTGTTGGATCATCTTTGGAGCTTGTGGATGAATAGGAGCATGCCTTCCACCTGCTTGAATGGTAAAGCTTTGTTGGTTCCATGTTCGGGCACGGTTTCGAGAAAGGTAACGGGAAGAAAAGTCCCCTGTCATATATTCATGATTGGGAATAACGCATCGTTCCTTGTTAGAGTGATTGTTTGCTTTTCCAGACAGAACGTTTGTTTGAAGGTCTTTTATTGCTTGGTGAAGTGTGACTTTAGAAGGAAAGG
This sequence comes from Aureispira sp. CCB-E, assembly GCF_031326345.1. Classification (NCBI taxonomy): domain Bacteria; kingdom Pseudomonadati; phylum Bacteroidota; class Saprospiria; order Saprospirales; family Saprospiraceae; genus Aureispira; species Aureispira sp. CCB-E. The sequence goes on along the minus strand of NZ_CP133672.1, from coordinate 34,116 downwards.
GGGTGGGAAACTGATACCTTATACCAAGGTCTTTTCGGAAACCAACGAAAAATACTCTTTTTCTGTCCTGTGGAATTCCATAGTCTGCGGCATTAAGCATTTTTACGCTGAGTGTATACCCAATCTGATTGAAAGTGCTACAGATATTTATAAAGGCTGTTTTATGCTTTCTCTGAAGTAATCCACTGACATTCTCCATCACAAAAAAGCGAGGTTGTTTTTCTTTCACAATGCGAATGAACTCATAAATAAGTTGTCCACGTATATCTTGTATGCCTTTTGCCAACCCTGCTTGACTCCAACTCTGACAGGGTGGACCTCCAATAATGCCATCACAGTTGGGGATTTCATGAGCTGGGATATAGGTTATGTCTCTTTTGTCAAGGATTGTTTTGGGGTGGTTGTAACGATAAGTTTTCCAAATGTCTTTCTCTCTTTCATTTGCCCAGATTATGGTAAATCCAGCATTTTTAAAACCCAAATCAAAACCACCAACACCTGCAAAGAGAGAAATGACATTCATGTAGAAAAACAACAAAATATCCCCCTTCACATAGAAGGAGGTTAGCTTAAATAAAAAGAAAGTCATTTTATTTGAACGACTTCGTTTGGGAGCTTAGCATAAAAGTCTTCTTTGCCGAAAAAGAAAATGGCATCCTTCTACAAAAACAGGATAACAACAACTGTGACACCCCATTGCAGACTAATCTATAATCAGTTCCATAATAGGCAGTGTTGTTATCCCACCATTGATTGGAACTGTGTGCTAGAAGGGCTTGGAGATATTACGATGTTAACTCGTAAATAAAGATTAGCTCGAAATTGTAATGAGGTGTCTTTACTAGTGTAGGCATTCATTGCTCTTTGCCAAGTAAAAAGTAACAATTCCGATTTATGAATAGAGTAGGAATCTTGCATGAAATGGAATCACCATATATATATATACGACTATTTTGGAGGGAAGGTATGTAATAGAAGACTTTTATTTAACATAAGAAAGATTATAGGTAAAATTGAATGGTACTGAAATAGATTGACTTCTAGTTTATAAAGTATTGAAAATAAGTTAAATGTGTAACACTAGTAAAAATAACTAAAAAGAAAACTAAGTATTTAGTCCTAAAATAAGTTAACTAGTTTAATCAATATTTTATAAAAGCTTAAAAATCAATAGAATGTATGCTATTAGTAAAAGTCAACCCAAAAGAAAACTAAGTGTCTTAACTCGAAAAAAAGTCGTAGAATACTGGCTTTCAGGTATCAAAGATGAACGGCGTATTCGTCAAGAGTATGGAGTTGATAAAAAAATGTTGCAACAGTTGAACTGTTGGTATCGTAAAATCAAGGAGAAACAATACACTCCATCAAAAATTCATCTCAAAAAGCCTATAAAAATGAAAAGTGAGAAAAAAGCAATGCAAGATCGTATCAAAGCCTTAGAAAAAGAAAATGCAGCTTTGAAGAAACAGTTAGACTAGTCAGAACTAAAGAGTTATACCTATGAAACAATGATAAAAATTGCAGAAGAGGATTTTGACATACCTCTGCGAAAAAAGCTTGGAGCCAAACAGTTCAAGAAGTGAAAAAAAGCCGCTCAAGAGCTTCTGTGAAGCAAATGAGTGGATTGTTTGGCAAGACTAGACAGGCGTGGTATAAGGCAATACAACGATCAGAGCGGCAACAAATGCAAGCCTTATTGGTTATTCATGAGGTAAAAAAATCCGAAAGAACCTCCCCCGCTGTGGTGTCAGAAAACTATATTATTTGCTAGGTGATTTTCTAAGGCAACATCACATTAAATTGGGCAGAGATAAGCTATTTGATTTATTATCAGAGCATAATCTTCTAATCAAGCGAAAGAAAACAAGGCGAACAACTTTTTCTTATCACCGTTTTAGGAAATATCCGAATATCATTAAAGAATTGAAAGTGACACGACCTAACCAATTATGGGTCAGTGACATTACTTATATTTCTTTAGGAGCTAGTTTTGCTTATTTAAGTCTAATTACAGATGCTTATTCTAGAAAAATTATAGGTTGGTCTCTGCGAGAAGATCTAGGAACAGCAGGACCATTAAATGCCTTGTCGCAGGCTTTAAAACAGCGAAATGTAAGCCAACCATTAATCCATCATTCCGACCGAGGATTGCAGTATTGTTGTAACGCTTACATTAGAAAATTGAAAGCAAACAAGGTTCGCATTTCTATGACAGAAAACGGAGATCCTTACGAAAATGCACTTGCAGAACGAGTACACAGGACACTCAAAGAAGAGTTTTTGTCTTATTATTTTTACTTTAATTACGAAGAAGTACAAGCTGCTATAGCCAAAGCGATCCGTTTGTACAATCACTTGCGGCCTCACTTGAGTTTAGCCTATCAAACTCCTGCTGCTATACACGAAAAAGAACAAACCTATACACATTTTATTTAGATGAAACTCCTCTCCTTTTTTGGTAAAAGGAGCTTTCATCTAAACAAAATTCTCGCTTTTATTGATTTTTTTCAAAAAAAATTATTGACTTTTTCCGAATAGTTCAAAGGTTGTGTTGTTAAATGTATGATGGAAGTTCATTGAAATAAAAGACAAAAATTTTAAACAAATGCTATTGATACTTAAGTTTCTTAGAAAACTTGGTAGTTCTTCGGTGAAATCGTGCAATTTTAGAGCGAATAAGAGTATTAATACCTTCAATATCTTTAGTAAAAGATTTACCAATAATATGTTGATAATAAGGTAAGACCTCTTTAAAACTCTTAAAAGCATCTGTACAGTAAAATTCAATTTCTATATCTAGACACTTTAATTGTGTCATTAAATATCGAAGTTGCTTTTTTGTACGTTTGCCCATTGTTACAGCTAATATTTCTTTGGTCTCAGGAGCGTAAACGTAGAAAATCCACACTTTTTTACCTTTCTGATTCACAAAGGAATATAACTCATCAATTTGCACTTTTTTATACTTCTTTTGTCTAGGAGTAATTTTAATTTTTTCTCCTTGCTCTAATATAAATCGAAGAGTAGTTTTAGGACTAATTCCAAATATTTTGTAACAATCTCTAATACCACTACCATGTAATAAAGAACTTTGTAGCTGGGCTTTCATACTTGGATCTGCTCCTTGGTATAAATATTCAGCTTGAAATTGTTTGCCACAATTCTTACACAGAAAGTTTTGTCTTCCTGTGGTTTTTTTCCCGTTTTTAACGACCTTTGAATTGTGGCAATGAGGACATTTTATTTGTATAGATATTGAACACATCTTACAAATATAGTCTTCATTGTCTTTTTTTCTAACTTATCATACAATCTACATCACTACCAGTTCAAAAAACAAGATGTGTCAACTTTTTTCAGGACGATACACTTATTGTAGAAGATTTGAGGCTTGAGGGAAGAAAAAAGCATTTTGTGTGAGCAGGTATTTGAGTAGAATTATTCCTGCTCTTACTTTTTGTCAGAAAATTTTCTCGCACATGTTTGTGCGTTTTTTTATTCTTCATTTTCTGACCTATGAAATCTCTTATAGTTTGCCAAACACTTTATGCCGAAAGTACAGAAATTGGTTCTGGTGCTTTTGTTGCTTTAGACAAAGCAACACCACCCATTATTAATTTGCTTAAAAGATCTTACTTAAATGATCCACAAACTCTGATAGGTGACATTCCCTACTTATTCTCTCTTTAGAACTGCTATTTCTTGAGACAAGAAGAAAGAGCATCAAAAAGAAGCGTTTTTCTATTTTTCAAACTCTTTTACACAACATAACCAACTTTGTACTTTCTGCTTTTTCTTTCTAACAAAAATCGTAATAGTTTGTCAATGAATCAGTGTATTACTTTAGATCAATAAGACTTTGATAAAGTCAATTCCCAAAGCCTTTAGAAGTACTGCTGTAGAACGAATTTATTATCCTATAAAGGATTATCTATAGGGTGGTTCTATATTGATTTATAGGGCTTCAATATATTAGCCGATCAAGTATAATTGGTGTTTTCAGAAACTTTTCATATTGTGTACAGTGCACCAACTTCATGATGTTTTGCAATACTCTGTTTTGTTCCTACCTACTAAACCTGCCTTATTGTATTTGGGGTTTACTTAATAGCCTTTAAATAGACGATTTGTAATTATTGGGGAATTTTACTGAAAGATTTTTTTGCAGAAGATGAGTATAAAATGTAAAACTTTGTTGTATGATTGATGTGAATAGGATTAAACAAGTTGGTACTAAATCAGCGAATTAATTGAAGAAAACCTTTAGCATTATAGCTATTACCCTCAATATCCAAATAGGAAATAGCCCAAGAATAAGTACCTTCTACAGAATCTTGTCCATTGAATTTACCATTCCATCCTTGTGATAAATCACTTGTTTCAAATAGCTTTTGCCCCCAACGATTGAATATGTATAAAGTAGCTTCTGAAATCCGTTCTGCTTTTCTAGGGTAGAATAATTCATTGTGTCCATCTCCATTAGGAGTAAAAATATTGGGCATTTCCAATAGAGGAAAGCAATCTTTATGTTCAATATATATAGGACTAGTTCGAAAACAGCCTTCAATAGTTACATTAACGAAATGTTGCCCTTCTTCAGATACTAAATTGATTGCTTGAGAAGATAAGTCAGACCATTGATAGCTTGCATTAGGAATCGTTGCATCCAATTCTAAAGTATCTCCTAAACAGATTGTTGTGTCTCTTGGAAAAGGATGAGGAGGAAACTCTATATAGTTTATAAAAATGGTGTCTTTTAACGTATTACAAAATGGATGCTTGACTTCAAGACTATAAGAACCTGTAGTTGTAATGGTTTGCATCGAATCTGTTAAACCATTATTCCAAAGATAAGTAGCATCTGTTGTATTCAAGCCTATGTTCATAGTTCTTGGTGCGCAAAGTATTGTATCTTCACCTAAATTTAACTCATTAGGACATTCCAAAGAAAAGTTATCTACTTGTAACCAATGTAATACAGGGGTAACTAATGAATCTGCTTCCCCTTTAACAGTAATAAAGTTAGCATTAATAGGCGCTATAAATTTAATAATTCTTCTCGTCCAAATTTGGTCAATAGGTGTTGTGGTTGTATGAATCAATGTTCCAAAGCGATTGATAGTATCTGATATACCGATTTGGGTATAAGATACAGGACCATATTTTAAGCAGCCTCTATCATGAAATGTAAGAACATATTCATTTCCTGCAATCAAAGGAGAAGATAACTCCATTGATATAATATCTGTTCCATCTGAAGTTAATGCCACAAACCAATCTCCTTTTTGAGCCAACCCACAATATTTTTTGCTCTTGATAATATCCATATTCTCTCTATGCCCAAAAGCTACTGTATGAGGCATTTGACGAGTAAAGGAGTTATTAGAAATATTAATCTGATCTTCTACAGCTGTTGTTAGTTCAAAATCTCCATTTAGAAAGGTTTGTGCAAAACTTAAAACAGGAACTATGAAAACCAAAAGTATAATAATGTATTTCATTTACACATACATTTTTATGATTCAATTGCAAATAAGGTAAAATATAAAATACCTCTTGATTTAGATTTATCAAGAGGTATTTATAAATACTCTCAATTAGAGAGTAACATGTGTTCTCCTAAAACAAATATAGCATGGTACTCTGAACTCAAAAACTCACCAATACTTTCTTTATCTAACTTGAAGTTCCATTGTTGATTTTTACTAGAACTATTTTCTAATACTTTTTTATTATTAAAGTTAGCTTGAGTAATGGTCGAGTTAACTAGTTCTTGGATAAGTTTATTTTTAGTGATTGAAACTATTAGCGAATGCTAGAACACTATTTTAGTTGAGTGCTTTGTTCTACTCTAATACCTGCATTTATTAAATTTTCAACCAATTTAATAAATACATTATGATTGTCAAAATGATAGTAGCCCTTGTTATGATCGTATAATATAAAACTACCATTAGCTTTTCTTACAAGATAATAATCATTAATATTTTCAAAAATATACTTGAAGTTATTCATTGATATATCCTTGTTAAGTCCCACTTTTTCTTCCAATAAATAAACATTATCAAGAGTAACTCCATTATTTTCCAAAAGTGTACAAAATTCATCAAGTTCTGTATAATCATTAAACTTATAATCAAAGATTATTGGTGCTTTTTCACCAATAGAGAGACTTTGGATAAATTTAATTGGTTTACCTAGCTTTTTACTCAGTGCTTTAATAACTGCAATGTTTTTTAAGTGTTCCTTCCTTAATACTAAATTAAACTGATATTTCATTGATATATTATTGAGGTGGTGTTACAAGTTTATTGGTCTTTAAATCAATATATCTAGAGAAAGATTGAAATGTGGTTTGCCCATGACCATAAATTTTAGTGAATTTTTGAGGAGAACCAAGACTAAACAACTTTTTCATAAAAATGTGATCTGCAGATGAACCTATCAGTCGAACTCCATAAGGATGAGTATGTCCTATTACAATAGTTCGCTTAGTAAGTTCCCCAAGATAAACACCAGTTTGAGTGCCAGAATAAAGTGTATAAAAACCTCCTCTTCCATTTTTTCCCGCTCCCATTGTGTAAACTAATGCAAATTCCACAGGTTGAGAATTTGCTAAAGATAACATTTGCTGATCTGTTAGGCCTACTTTCCCCAAATTCCAACCTTTTGACCCTAGATACCTTCCAGATCGAAGAGCTATTGTTTGTGAAACAGACATGCCTCCAGCATAAGTAATTGTGGTTGCAGCCTCAGCTGCGTTTGCTGCTCCACTTTCTCTAGGCATACCCATAAAATAGGTAGGAAAAGTAACAACAAACCAACCAACTTCAGATTGTGTTTTATGCATACTTTGGATCATCCTTTCTTTAAACAGCTCATCTGCTAAATTAGAATATCCCGCATTTCTAAGTGATTCGCGATATTTCTCTGCAGCCTCATCTGTTGGTAAGTCCAAATGATGACGCATAGCTTCTTTTTCAAACTCTTCTCTAGTAAATACTTGAACGTTTTTCTGTTTTTTAACAGCTTCATCGGTTGATTTAGGTGTAATAGAAGCAATGCCATCACCTCCTGCTAAAAGAGGCTCATCTTTTTCATCTAAAATTATATTTCCTTTTTCATCTAAAAGAGGTTCTCCTTTTTTAGGATCATTCCCTTTTCCATCTTCGCGATTTAAACCCAAATAGTCAATATTCGCAATCGGACTGTTCCCTGCAAAAGCATAAGGAGTTTCCCAAGGTGTCATAGCTGTCAACGGGTCAGTACTGAGGAACCTTCCTAGTCTAGGATCCTGCGTTCTAAACTCAAAGGCAACACTTTGCCCGCCCATCCATTCAGCATCGGTTAATTGCCCATTAAAGCTGTCGTGACTATAGCTTCATAATACTCTGCAATACCATTGTTATCGTTATCTACCCCTATCTTTTTGTCTGAGAAAGTGGCTAGAACATTCCCCAAGGTGTAACCTTTTGCTATTTTTTGTGGAGTTGTGCCTCTGGTACAAAAGCTACTGGACGTAATACTAGATCGCTACTCTCTCGGTGAAATACCTTTTATCTAAATTTTATTTTATCAAAAAAACTTAACTCTTTATATTTAGTAGATTTATATCCTTTAGGTAAAGGTATTTTTAGTGAAAGTAACTCATTAATTATATTGATTGCTTCATTAAAAAGATAACCTTCTCTAGTACTTATAAGTTTATATTCTGAATTTCTACTCTTTATAAGAACTGAGTCTAGACCAAATGTGAATTTTCCTATAGGGTTTAGCGAATAACAATACTCTCCTTTTTCTGTAAATTGTTTGACGTCTATTTTAATACCTGTATTCAGCATTAACCTTTCAATAAAAAAATTTAAATCTAAACTCTCAGCTTTAAATTGGACAGTACAAGCCATAACTTTATTTTTTGCTAAAAATTGATAAATATTTTGTTTTTAAACCAATACCTAAAGGTGTAGAACTAATACTAGGAAAGAATCTAAAACCTCCTGCTCTTAGTGTACTTTTACAAAAAGCTGCACAATTATTATTTGTAAAAAAACCAAACATTGAAACACGAAATCTTCCAGCTAAAACTTTTTTACTAGCAGATGCGAACATTAAATCTGCTGTGCTTTTCGAAACTTTAAAGCTGCTTGAGAATGCTACATTTCTAAGGTCTACACTATTTTTTAATATATGAGCAAATCCATTTGCCCCTATTACATTGTTAAAGTCAAAAATATCATCTCCAATTTGTATAGCGCTATGATAGCCTTTACTATCAATAATAGGTACTTTATTTCTAAGTTTTGCATTCCATGTATGGATAGTAATTTCAACTACATCTGCTCCTCTTGATTCTTGAAAAACCTTTCCTGCATTAGTCGATTTGGCTATTTTACTAGCTTTAGAGGCGACCATAGCACCAGAAGTAGGCAATGCCCATCCAAATTGATGCCCTATTAAGTAAAATCTTTCAGCCCAACTAATATGAAGTTCATCAGGTAAGTTGCTTTCTGCTAATTCTTGCAATCGCTGCCAAGTCTCCCATTCTGTTTCAAATGGATTTCCAAAGAAAAGCCATTTTTCATGTTCTGTCATTTCCCAAATATAGCGTCCATCAGGCAATGTATCCTTTTTAGAGTTTTGGGCAGAATTTAACTGTTGATTAAAGCCAAAAGAATTACCTTGGACATTAGGACTACTTTGATTACTCCTCAAAGGCGGATCTTTAGCATCTTCTACAATATTAACCATTTGCCCAAAACTAATAATATCACTAGGAGCAATACTAACGGGGTTTATTTCTACAGGAGGTTGAGCCTCCAAAGGCGGAGCAGTTTCTTCTCGAGGTTCTCCTGCTTTTAACCCAAGATAATCAATATTAGCAATAGGCGAATTATCAGCAAAAACATAAGGGCTTTGCCAAGGTGTCATAGCTGTCAACGGGTCAGTGCTGAGGAACCTTCCTAGTCTAGGATCCTGCGTTCTAAACTCAAAAGCAACAGACTGCCCACCCATCCATTCAGCATCTTGGAGTTGCCCATTAAATCCAAAGGAGTAATTTTCAGAGTTCAATTTACGATTCGGCATTTGCCAACCGAACGGATAATAGTCAGAAGCTGTGGTTACAATAGCCTCATAATAATCTGCTGAAGTGGAAATGATATTATTAACTTGCCCGAGCTTTTTATCACTGAATGTTACGAGTACATTCCCCAAGTGGTTGCTACTCTCGTAATGTTCTACGCACTATTTTTTAGCTCCTCTGCATACCCTTGTGGTACGCTCTGTACAGCTTTAAAGATATAGCTTTTTATTTCAATTGATATTATATCAGTTGAAAAAAATAGCTATATAAATTAAAAAAGGGAAAGTGGTAGGTCTCGTCAGAAGTTGCTGTCCATAGCTACGCCAGTATTTAAAATATCCTTCGCTAGTCGCTCTGTCTGTCACAGCTTTGGGCTTACATATTCCTCGTCCTGCTAGTTCTCATCCTTATACTATTAATATAGTACAAGCACTCCACTAGCCTAGTAGGCGTACCGCTTGGGGAGCCGCCTAGCTGCGCTAACGCTTGCATAAAAAATGTGGCTATCCAACGTATTAACATACTTTCCTGTATAGCACTAGTCGCTCCATACGCTTACGGTACGCCAGCCGTAAAGGCATTTTGTCCTCGTTCTTTATTACAGCCTAGACGGCTGCAAGTTTTAATTATTTGTCAGTCGTGGCAAACACTCTTTCCCCTCGCTACGTCTGCCAAAAATTAAAATCAAAAGAAAGGATGCAACTGCGTAAAAGTTGCTCGTAAAGCCTCGTGGTCCTCTGCTTGATATGCCTGTGTGGCTCCCAAACGATGATGCCCTGCTAAATATTGGGCATGTAATATCCCTAAGTCCTTTATCCAATGGGCTATACGGCTATTTCTAAACTGCTGTAGATTGATAAATGAAATAGCTAAATTGTGCTTTTTAAGCTCTCTTTTTACCTGCGCTTTCCAATGGCTGTGCCTGTTTTGTAAATGCTTTGAGCCTTGATAATCTAACAAACTAACTTCTAAACCTTTCCCTTCTGTAAGCTGCATTAAATCAAGAACTTGACTGGCTTCTAAAGCAATCGTCCTAGTTTCTAGACGACTTGATGGGATGGTAATTTCTCCCTGTTGTAAATCAAGATGCTCCACACAAAGTAAAGGCAGTTCATGAGTCGATAAGCCTTGATAAATTAACAAACTCAAGGCTACTTTACTTACTAAGCCTAGTCGTTTATTTTGATGATAAACTACCGCTATTTGTTTCAATTGAACTGCTGTCAAAATTGGTGGCTTATTCGGCTGCTCATAGCCTTTTAAGCGAAAGTCTTGGATTGGATTTTCTACGCCTAAATAATTGTAATATTGTTGGATTCTTCCCAACAAAAGAACCATCGTACTGCGCTTTGGTTTGCTTTGTTGTTTGTCATTTATATAGCTTAATAAATCGTTGTAATCTAAATCTTTAGGAGCTTTATTTTTCAATTGAAAATATAAGTTAAAGGCTTTTTCAAAGGATAAATAACGTTTGATTGTCGAAGGACTAAATTCTAAGTTCTGGAGATAGTTTTTAAAGCTCATAACTAATTGGATTATAATGTAAATATCGAGTCGTAGATTCTATGCTACTGTGTCCTAAAAAACGACTCACTTCCTCTAATTTCATCCCTTTTTGAACTAGCTCTGTAGCAATGCTATGCCGTAAAACATGCCAACACAAAACCGCTCCAAGTCCTGTTCCTTCCTGCCATTGGTGTAATTGTTTCGCTAGTAAATGCGCTGCATTGCCACCTCTTTTGCCAATAAAGAGCTTGTTTTGATAGCTTTCTTTTGGAGTACATCGTTCTTCATTAATGTAATTTACCAAAGCTTCTAATTGCTTTTTAGACAAGGGCAAAAAACGTTTTCTACCTCCTTTTATTGTTGCTACAGATAACAACTTTTGACTGATGTTTAAGTCTTTTAATTCTAAGTTTAAAGCCTCTGCTCTTCGCAGCCCACAGCCATAAAACAAAGCCCAAAGTGCTTGATTTAACCAGTAGTTTTTTTGTTCTTTTTTTAACCAGGTAGCAATTGTTTTTAGTTGACTTTGATTTAAAGCTTTTCTACGATTATCGATTGGTTTTATTTTGTGTAGATAAGCTTGTATTTTAAGTCCTTGTACTTGTTTTAAATACCGACAATAGACCCAAACACCCCAATATAATTGCCGTTGATAAACTAAGCTATAACCTTGATTCGATGCCCAAGAAGCGAAGTGTTTTAGAGTTTCGGTAGATAGTTCTAAAGACTGTTCGTTTAAGTAGTTTTCTAACTGATTTTTTAAGCTAATCAGCGTTTGGATGCTGCGGTATTTGTAGTTTTGTAGCTCCAACCATTTTTGATAAGTGATTGTATTTTCCATAGGGCTTGTTCATATTTTGTGGATAGTGGATACAAAGGCACTTTTCTAGGTTTTATCGTATGTCTAGCATCCATCTAGTGTCCACTAGCGTCCAATTATAAAGCTTTTAATTGTTCGGTTAAGTCATTTTGTATTCCTTTGCGAAGAGCTTTGTTATCATCCCAATAAACAATTTGATACCTAAATCCTTTGTTCGAGTAGCCCCCAACTTGTTTGAGATATTCTAAGTCTAATAAACTTCTAATGTAGTTGTGCAATTGGCTTTTTCGCACGCCTAATGCCTGCCGTATTTCTCGACGACCAAAGCAATGTTTTTCTTGCTCTTCTTGACCTTGTATGTACTCTTTCAACTGCTCAAAAAACTGGCGCAAGCTCCCATCCAATTCATCTACTTTCAAAATAATCGTTTCAAACAACAGATTAATAGCCAACTGTATATCTTCCTTAGTGGTAATAATTCGACCATTATTATCTACTTCCCGTTGCAACTGATGCAGCCACGTTATTTGCTTCACAAAACATTGGAACAAGTGATTCAAACGCCTGATTTTATGCACTCGCTTTGGCAGCTGTATTTTACCCGCAAAAGGATTAACCACTGACTTAGGTTCTAATAAATAAACCATATTTTGAAGCTGATTAATTGCGGCTAGTTCTGTTTTATGGTCGATCTCTCCACGATCTTTTTGATATTGATAATCTAGTATGCGCTCGGTCTGCTCCTCGCTTTCATCAACAGCAACCAATAAACAACGACTCATATTATCCTCATAAACAGCCCCTCGTGTCGTACACATTAAAGTTGATATGGGACCTTCTGCCAAGATTTCCACATTCTCCATCTTTCCATTCGCTTGCTTTTGCGTAATCGTTGAACTTAAACGCTTGCCCGACTGCATTTCTCGAACCACATATTGAACCTCTTCGCTCAGTCCGTCCCAATCTTCTACAGCAATACTGGAGTGTTTAAACTTCGTCCCTGCATGATACAAACTCTTATCACTGATTCGTGTCCAGATGTGGCGGTCTTGCTCGGGTATCATATCCATTATTTTGCGTAATAACAACGTCTTACCCGTGCCCGAACTACCTTGTATCAAAGCGTGCAAGGGGTCTTTGCATTTATAAGAACTCGCTACGATCAACAATAGTAGCCGTGTATTTTCTTCTCCCACAATGCCTGTTTTTCCAATCAACGTATTGAGCCTTTGGAACAAGTTTTTATGACTTAAAAATGCTTTGGCTTGCTTTCGAGCTTCTGCACTTATTTGAAAGTTTTTTACAATACTAGAACTCATACTTTCAGCACTTTCAAAACTTGCTCGATAGGCTTCTAATTCATCGGTCAACAAACTAATATCTAAGTCCAGTAAATCTTCGTTAATCCCTAGCTTTTGGCTAGCTGTTCTGCAATACTTCTGAACGGCTGTATCTTCGTACATCTCTACTTTTCCCCTTGATTTCTTATGCTCTAATTCGGTGACCAAAGTAACTTTTAAACTATCCAAATTTTTCAAGGAACTAAAGCCTTTAACGTAATAGACAGCGTGCATCCCTTGATAGATTAAGTTGTTTGGATTTGCTGTATTTAACTTATTTTCAAGGCTCTTTGGTTTTTCTACTTGTAATAATTCTACAAACATTGCTTCACTCAAATGATTTGCCCAAAGCTCGTTTATATCTGTATTATTAGGCAACTCTACGATTCTTGTACTTACCTTTGGTAATAATTGTTGAAGCTCGACTTGATACTTTTTACTTGCCTTTGCTCCTGCTGCATCGCCATCTAACAGTAAGATAATTTCCTCCAAGTCTCCGCAGCTTTCCAAGGCTTTTTTGTGTTCCTCTGTTAGCCCATTTGTCCCATACAATGCAAGAACTTCATAGTCTTTCAAAGCCTTGATTTCTAGCAAACTTGTTGCATCTATAATGCTTTCTGTCAGTATAATCTGCTTTGCCTTTTTGCTCGGATAACTAGGATATAATCCACAACGTCCAGACAAATAAAAGTGGCCAGTCGTCAGACTTCGTCCATACAAACTGACCACCTTGTCCAGCGCATCTTTTAGTGGATAAAGCACACAATTCGCTGCCCATGGCTTGTTCTGCTCATTGATCAAGCCCACCGATTTTGCTTCTTTGGCTAACTTTCCTTTGTGTAATTGTCCACTATGATAACCCACGCCCTTTGTGGATAATCCTCTATTTTTCAAATAACTTTTTGCTTTTTCACTTCTGCCTAAACTCTGTTGTAAGCTTTTCCATACTTGATCCATTGCACGAAGCTCTCCTTTCATCGGCTCGATATGCCCTAGCAATGCTTTACATTTTAAAATTGCCTGGCGTTTTGTGCCCCCTTCCATTTGCATTACAAACTCAATCACATCTAAACTGCTCCCATGTGTTGCACAGTTGCCACTAAAGCAATACACCGTGTTGGTTTCTGCATACACTTTCATGCTCGGCGTTTTGTCCTCGTGGAACGGACAGTTAATGTGTTTGTTTTTGTTTGGCTCTATGCCGTAATGCGCCAAGACATCTTGTATCCTTAGGCGGCTTTTGATTTCTTCTATTGTCATTTTTGATAGATTTCGTTTAATCCATCAGCGCTGTTGAACTTTTTGTAAATATTTTTAATATATACTACTTAGTATTGCAAGTATACTACTTAATAAAGTAAAAAGCAAATTATTTAGTAAACAAAACGAACTACATAGTATTTAAAACTTGCATTAAAAAGTCTAAATAGCTATCTTTAAGTAGATTTTATAGCAAAAAACAAACTATGCAGTTAGCAAAAAATATTAAAAAATTAAGAAAAGAATTAGGTTGGACACAAGCAGAACTTGCAGAGAAAGCAAACTTAGCTCCTGTACAGTTAGGTAGGTATGAAAATGAAAAATCAATTCCAACAATTGAAATTCTCGTAAAGCTTGCAGAAGCAATGAACTCTTCTATTGATTTTTTAGTTTTTGGTCAAACAGAAGAACGAGCTAATCAACAAATTCAGGATCAAGAGCTTTTAACTTTATTTTCATCAGTAGAAAAACTTGAAAATGAAGATAAGAAAGTTGTAAAAGTATTGATTGATGCTCTAGTTACTAAAAGAAAACTTCAAGCTATAGCATAACTTTTTTGACCACAACTGATGCTGTGTGCGTGGCTGCTTTGCAGCGATAGCAGCGCACAGCAGCAATTGGGGTTTATTTTTATGCAGCGATAGCGGAATAAAAATAATGACATTCCTATTGAGTAACTATGAGTGACAAACGAATAGTAAAAGAGAGGACAAAACGGGCTTTGCCCCTGGCGTTCCCGATAGCGTATGGAGCGACTAGTACAGACTAGGAAAGTCCTACAAAGTAGAGCGATAGGCTAAAAGCCCCTTCAGAAACAAGATTCTGAAGGGGCATTTTATGCAAGTAGATACCTTATATTTCATTTGAAAATAAAAACTAAATCTACGCAGCTAGGCGGCTCCACGAAGGGACGCATACTAGGGCGGTGTAGTGCTTGTAACATGAACGAACGTACCCGAAGGGCATATAGCCAGTGGCTATATGGTGGAGTGAACCTGACAAGGATGCTACGCCGAGGCTATAAGCATGAGAACCCGCCATGACACCGAATAGTAAAGCCTAGTACTGTGACAGAAGGAACGACTAATGACTGGTAACCTTTGGCTACTGGCGCAATACTAGAACGCTACTCTCTCGGTGGAATACCTTGTTAAGTTTAGCTCTACCAACTAAATAGAGCATATTCTGTCTGAATTATTGAACATGAATAGACATTAGGCGCATTGTCTATGTATAAATATTTTATTTCTTCTTTTAGACTTGACAAGTCTAGCAACTGCTCATAGCAATAATTTAATTTTAAAGATTCTATTTTAAAAAAATATTCTTTACTTCTATCCAATTTTAATATTTCCTTATTCATATTATCTGTTGTAGCTATATCATTATAAACTAAGTCTGAATCTAAATAGACTCTAATATGAATATTTGTATGTTTAGATGTATATAAATATATATGTTTAGTATCTGATAATTCCTCAAGTCGATTATTTACAAAATAACTTTCTTTGTCATTATCTACTTTTTTATACAAAAGATTTATACTAGTACATTTTTTATTACTTTGAGCATAAACACTACTATTTAAGACAAACAATACCATTATAATCAATTTCATTACATTTCTTTTTATTACATAAAAGAATTTCTCTTACCATATTTCACCACATGGATCACCATTAGGTGAAGAAGGTTCTTCATTAGATTTCGCTTCACTATTACCTTTATAATTTGGATACCTTTTAGGGTATTTTATATATATTCTATTTAAAACATCATCAGCTGGAACAGGAACATCTTTATTACGAATGTTTTCTAAAATCCTTTTAAATTGCGAATCAGTAATAGTTTGGTCTTTTATATGAGGACTAGTTCTATCTGCTCCAGGTATTCCTTTATCCCCAGGAGACTGTATATTATTTTCTAACTTTTTACCTGCTTTTGAATCCTCAATAAGGCTGTTAAAATCTTTTACTGACTGTACATATAAAAGCCAAACATCGGTTTCTTGATTAAAGCCTCCCAAGTTTAAATCACTAATATGTATCAATCCAAATAGGTGGGTTATTTCATGAATTAAGGCAGTTACATCAAGAGCATTATCAAATTTTTTATACGCAAAATTCCCTCTCTTTTCCCACCTACTAGGAAGGTCTTTAGGATCTCCTTCATAAGGCATTCTAGAATTGATAAAAATGTGTCTACCACCAATATTGTCAACTTCCATAGGTCCATTTGACACAAGTTGAAGGTCATCCGTTTCTGCTCTAGATATAAGATCTATAGTATAGTCGGTAACAGAGGCATTATTGGTAACGTTTATCTTTAAACGTCCTTTATACTTTTTGCCTTCAAACTCCCTATCAAAAAACACTTTAAATCCTTGTTTTAATTTTCTTTTATATTGTCGTATAACCTTCTTTTTCACTCCTACAAAATTAACCATTTTAAACTCAGCCGTAATAATATTATTTTTACCTCTTGTAATTAGTGCAAATTCTAAGCCATCTAAATCTACTCCTGCAATAGGAGTATTACTTGCAAATTGATAAGGAGTAAGTTGTGGATAAAAAGTAGTTAATGGATCAGAAGAAAGAAATCTCCCCAACCTAGGGTCATTTATTCTAAACTCAAAGGCAACGGACTGCCCACCCATCCATTCAGCATCTTGGATTTGCCCATTAAAGCCAAAGGAGTAGTTTCCAGAGTTCAATTTACGATTTGGCATCTGCCAACCAAACGGATAATAGTCAGAAGCTGTGGTCACAATAGCTTCGTAATAGTCAGCAGAGGTTGAGATTATGTTATTGACTTGCCCAAGCTTTTTATCACTGAATGTTACGAGTACATTCCCCAAGTGGTTAGAACACTCGTAATGTTCTACGCACTATTTTTTAGCTCCTCTGCATACCCTTGTGGTACGCTCTGTACAGCTTTAAAGATATAGCTTTTTATTTCAATTGATATTATATCAGTTGAAAAAAATAGCTATATAAATTAAAAAAGGGAAAGTGGTAGGTCTCGTCAGAAGTTGCTGTCCATAGCTACGCCAGTATTTAAAATATCCTTCGCTAGTCGCTCTGTCTGTCACAGCTTTGGGCTTACATATTCCTCGTCCTGCTAGTTCTCATCCTTATACTATTAATATAGTACAAGCACTCCACTAGCCTAGTAGGCGTACCGCTTGGGGAGCCGCCTAGCTGCGCTAACGCTTGCATAAAAAATGTGGCTATCCAACGTATTAACATACTTTCCTGTATAGCACTAGTCGCTCCATACGCTTACGGTACGCCAGCCGTAAAGGCATTTTGTCCTCGTTCTTTATTACAGCCTAGACGGCTGCAAGTTTTAATTATTTGTCAGTCGTGGCAAACACTCTTTCCCCTCGCTACGTCTGCCAAAAATTAAAATCAAAAGAAAGGATGCAACTGCGTAAAAGTTGCTCGTAAAGCCTCGTGGTCCTCTGCTTGATATGCCTGTGTGGCTCCCAAACGATGATGCCCTGCTAAATATTGGGCATGTAATATCCCTAAGTCCTTTATCCAATGGGCTATACGGCTATTTCTAAACTGCTGTAGATTGATAAATGAAATAGCTAAATTGTGCTTTTTAAGCTCTCTTTTTACCTGCGCTTTCCAATGGCTGTGCCTGTTTTGTAAATGCTTTGAGCCTTGATAATCTAACAAACTAACTTCTAAACCTTTCCCTTCTGTAAGCTGCATTAAATCAAGAACTTGACTGGCTTCTAAAGCAATCGTCCTAGTTTCTAGACGACTTGATGGGATGGTAATTTCTCCCTGTTGTAAATCAAGATGCTCCACACAAAGTAAAGGCAGTTCATGAGTCGATAAGCCTTGATAAATTAACAAACTCAAGGCTACTTTACTTACTAAGCCTAGTCGTTTATTTTGATGATAAACTACCGCTATTTGTTTCAATTGAACTGCTGTCAAAATTGGTGGCTTATTCGGCTGCTCATAGCCTTTTAAGCGAAAGTCTTGGATTGGATTTTCTACGCCTAAATAATTGTAATATTGTTGGATTCTTCCCAACAAAAGAACCATCGTACTGCGCTTTGGTTTGCTTTGTTGTTTGTCATTTATATAGCTTAATAAATCGTTGTAATCTAAATCTTTAGGAGCTTTATTTTTCAATTGAAAATATAAGTTAAAGGCTTTTTCAAAGGATAAATAACGTTTGATTGTCGAAGGACTAAATTCTAAGTTCTGGAGATAGTTTTTAAAGCTCATAACTAATTGGATTATAATGTAAATATCGAGTCGTAGATTCTATGCTACTGTGTCCTAAAAAACGACTCACTTCCTCTAATTTCATCCCTTTTTGAACTAGCTCTGTAGCAATGCTATGCCGTAAAACATGCCAACACAAAACCGCTCCAAGTCCTGTTCCTTCCTGCCATTGGTGTAATTGTTTCGCTAGTAAATGCGCTGCATTGCCACCTCTTTTGCCAATAAAGAGCTTGTTTTGATAGCTTTCTTTTGGAGTACATCGTTCTTCATTAATGTAATTTACCAAAGCTTCTAATTGCTTTTTAGACAAGGGCAAAAAACGTTTTCTACCTCCTTTTATTGTTGCTACAGATAACAACTTTTGACTGATGTTTAAGTCTTTTAATTCTAAGTTTAAAGCCTCTGCTCTTCGCAGCCCACAGCCATAAAACAAAGCCCAAAGTGCTTGATTTAACCAGTAGTTTTTTTGTTCTTTTTTTAACCAGGTAGCAATTGTTTTTAGTTGACTTTGATTTAAAGCTTTTCTACGATTATCGATTGGTTTTATTTTGTGTAGATAAGCTTGTATTTTAAGTCCTTGTACTTGTTTTAAATACCGACAATAGACCCAAACACCCCAATATAATTGCCGTTGATAAACTAAGCTATAACCTTGATTCGATGCCCAAGAAGCGAAGTGTTTTAGAGTTTCGGTAGATAGTTCTAAAGACTGTTCGTTTAAGTAGTTTTCTAACTGATTTTTTAAGCTAATCAGCGTTTGGATGCTGCGGTATTTGTAGTTTTGTAGCTCCAACCATTTTTGATAAGTGATTGTATTTTCCATAGGGCTTGTTCATATTTTGTGGATAGTGGATACAAAGGCACTTTTCTAGGTTTTATCGTATGTCTAGCATCCATCTAGTGTCCACTAGCGTCCAATTATAAAGCTTTTAATTGTTCGGTTAAGTCATTTTGTATTCCTTTGCGAAGAGCTTTGTTATCATCCCAATAAACAATTTGATACCTAAATCCTTTGTTCGAGTAGCCCCCAACTTGTTTGAGATATTCTAAGTCTAATAAACTTCTAATGTAGTTGTGCAATTGGCTTTTTCGCACGCCTAATGCCTGCCGTATTTCTCGACGACCAAAGCAATGTTTTTCTTGCTCTTCTTGACCTTGTATGTACTCTTTCAACTGCTCAAAAAACTGGCGCAAGCTCCCATCCAATTCATCTACTTTCAAAATAATCGTTTCAAACAACAGATTAATAGCCAACTGTATATCTTCCTTAGTGGTAATAATTCGACCATTATTATCTACTTCCCGTTGCAACTGATGCAGCCACGTTATTTGCTTCACAAAACATTGGAACAAGTGATTCAAACGCCTGATTTTATGCACTCGCTTTGGCAGCTGTATTTTACCCGCAAAAGGATTAACCACTGACTTAGGTTCTAATAAATAAACCATATTTTGAAGCTGATTAATTGCGGCTAGTTCTGTTTTATGGTCGATCTCTCCACGATCTTTTTGATATTGATAATCTAGTATGCGCTCGGTCTGCTCCTCGCTTTCATCAACAGCAACCAATAAACAACGACTCATATTATCCTCATAAACAGCCCCTCGTGTCGTACACATTAAAGTTGATATGGGACCTTCTGCCAAGATTTCCACATTCTCCATCTTTCCATTCGCTTGCTTTTGCGTAATCGTTGAACTTAAACGCTTGCCCGACTGCATTTCTCGAACCACATATTGAACCTCTTCGCTCAGTCCGTCCCAATCTTCTACAGCAATACTGGAGTGTTTAAACTTCGTCCCTGCATGATACAAACTCTTATCACTGATTCGTGTCCAGATGTGGCGGTCTTGCTCGGGTATCATATCCATTATTTTGCGTAATAACAACGTCTTACCCGTGCCCGAACTACCTTGTATCAAAGCGTGCAAGGGGTCTTTGCATTTATAAGAACTCGCTACGATCAACAATAGTAGCCGTGTATTTTCTTCTCCCACAATGCCTGTTTTTCCAATCAACGTATTGAGCCTTTGGAACAAGTTTTTATGACTTAAAAATGCTTTGGCTTGCTTTCGAGCTTCTGCACTTATTTGAAAGTTTTTTACAATACTAGAACTCATACTTTCAGCACTTTCAAAACTTGCTCGATAGGCTTCTAATTCATCGGTCAACAAACTAATATCTAAGTCCAGTAAATCTTCGTTAATCCCTAGCTTTTGGCTAGCTGTTCTGCAATACTTCTGAACGGCTGTATCTTCGTACATCTCTACTTTTCCCCTTGATTTCTTATGCTCTAATTCGGTGACCAAAGTAACTTTTAAACTATCCAAATTTTTCAAGGAACTAAAGCCTTTAACGTAATAGACAGCGTGCATCCCTTGATAGATTAAGTTGTTTGGATTTGCTGTATTTAACTTATTTTCAAGGCTCTTTGGTTTTTCTACTTGTAATAATTCTACAAACATTGCTTCACTCAAATGATTTGCCCAAAGCTCGTTTATATCTGTATTATTAGGCAACTCTACGATTCTTGTACTTACCTTTGGTAATAATTGTTGAAGCTCGACTTGATACTTTTTACTTGCCTTTGCTCCTGCTGCATCGCCATCTAACAGTAAGATAATTTCCTCCAAGTCTCCGCAGCTTTCCAAGGCTTTTTTGTGTTCCTCTGTTAGCCCATTTGTCCCATACAATGCAAGAACTTCATAGTCTTTCAAAGCCTTGATTTCTAGCAAACTTGTTGCATCTATAATGCTTTCTGTCAGTATAATCTGCTTTGCCTTTTTGCTCGGATAACTAGGATATAATCCACAACGTCCAGACAAATAAAAGTGGCCAGTCGTCAGACTTCGTCCATACAAACTGACCACCTTGTCCAGCGCATCTTTTAGTGGATAAAGCACACAATTCGCTGCCCATGGCTTGTTCTGCTCATTGATCAAGCCCACCGATTTTGCTTCTTTGGCTAACTTTCCTTTGTGTAATTGTCCACTATGATAACCCACGCCCTTTGTGGATAATCCTCTATTTTTCAAATAACTTTTTGCTTTTTCACTTCTGCCTAAACTCTGTTGTAAGCTTTTCCATACTTGATCCATTGCACGAAGCTCTCCTTTCATCGGCTCGATATGCCCTAGCAATGCTTTACATTTTAAAATTGCCTGGCGTTTTGTGCCCCCTTCCATTTGCATTACAAACTCAATCACATCTAAACTGCTCCCATGTGTTGCACAGTTGCCACTAAAGCAATACACCGTGTTGGTTTCTGCATACACTTTCATGCTCGGCGTTTTGTCCTCGTGGAACGGACAGTTAATGTGTTTGTTTTTGTTTGGCTCTATGCCGTAATGCGCCAAGACATCTTGTATCCTTAGGCGGCTTTTGATTTCTTCTATTGTCATTTTTGATAGATTTCGTTTAATCCATCAGCGCTGTTGAACTTTTTGTAAATATTTTTAATATATACTACTTAGTATTGCAAGTATACTACTTAATAAAGTAAAAAGCAAATTATTTAGTAAACAAAACGAACTACATAGTATTTAAAACTTGCATTAAAAAGTCTAAATAGCTATCTTTAAGTAGATTTTATAGCAAAAAACAAACTATGCAGTTAGCAAAAAATATTAAAAAATTAAGAAAAGAATTAGGTTGGACACAAGCAGAACTTGCAGAGAAAGCAAACTTAGCTCCTGTACAGTTAGGTAGGTATGAAAATGAAAAATCAATTCCAACAATTGAAATTCTCGTAAAGCTTGCAGAAGCAATGAACTCTTCTATTGATTTTTTAGTTTTTGGTCAAACAGAAGAACGAGCTAATCAACAAATTCAGGATCAAGAGCTTTTAACTTTATTTTCATCAGTAGAAAAACTTGAAAATGAAGATAAGAAAGTTGTAAAAGTATTGATTGATGCTCTAGTTACTAAAAGAAAACTTCAAGCTATAGCATAACTTTTTTGACCACAACTGATGCTGTGTGCGTGGCTGCTTTGCAGCGATAGCAGCGCACAGCAGCAATTGGGGTTTATTTTTATGCAGCGATAGCGGAATAAAAATAATGACATTCCTATTGAGTAACTATGAGTGACAAACGAATAGTAAAAGAGAGGACAAAACGGGCTTTGCCCCTGGCGTTCCCGATAGCGTATGGAGCGACTAGTACAGACTAGGAAAGTCCTACAAAGTAGAGCGATAGGCTAAAAGCCCCTTCAGAAACAAGATTCTGAAGGGGCATTTTATGCAAGTAGATACCTTATATTTCATTTGAAAATAAAAACTAAATCTACGCAGCTAGGCGGCTCCACGAAGGGACGCATACTAGGGCGGTGTAGTGCTTGTAACATGAACGAACGTACCCGAAGGGCATATAGCCAGTGGCTATATGGTGGAGTGAACCTGACAAGGATGCTACGCCGAGGCTATAAGCATGAGAACCCGCCATGACACCGAATAGTAAAGCCTAGTACTGTGACAGAAGGAACGACTAATGACTGGTAACCTTTGGCTACTGGCGCAATACTAGAACGCTACTCTCTCGGTGGAATACCTTGTTAAGTTTAGCTCTACCAACTAAATAGAGCATATTCTGTCTGAATTATTGAACATGAATAGACATTAGGCGCATTGTCTATGTATAAATATTTTATTTCTTCTTTTAGACTTGACAAGTCTAGCAACTGCTCATAGCAATAATTTAATTTTAAAGATTCTATTTTAAAAAAATATTCTTTACTTCTATCCAATTTTAATATTTCCTTATTCATATTATCTGTTGTAGCTATATCATTATAAACTAAGTCTGAATCTAAATAGACTCTAATATGAATATTTGTATGTTTAGATGTATATAAATATATATGTTTAGTATCTGATAATTCCTCAAGTCGATTATTTACAAAATAACTTTCTTTGTCATTATCTACTTTTTTATACAAAAGATTTATACTAGTACATTTTTTATTACTTTGAGCATAAACACTACTATTTAAGACAAACAATACCATTATAATCAATTTCATTACATTTCTTTTTATTACATAAAAGAATTTCTCTTACCATATTTCACCACATGGATCACCATTAGGTGAAGAAGGTTCTTCATTAGATTTCGCTTCACTATTACCTTTATAATTTGGATACCTTTTAGGGTATTTTATATATATTCTATTTAAAACATCATCAGCTGGAACAGGAACATCTTTATTACGAATGTTTTCTAAAATCCTTTTAAATTGCGAATCAGTAATAGTTTGGTCTTTTATATGAGGACTAGTTCTATCTGCTCCAGGTATTCCTTTATCCCCAGGAGACTGTATATTATTTTCTAACTTTTTACCTGCTTTTGAATCCTCAATAAGGCTGTTAAAATCTTTTACTGACTGTACATATAAAAGCCAAACATCGGTTTCTTGATTAAAGCCTCCCAAGTTTAAATCACTAATATGTATCAATCCAAATAGGTGGGTTATTTCATGAATTAAGGCAGTTACATCAAGAGCATTATCAAATTTTTTATACGCAAAATTCCCTCTCTTTTCCCACCTACTAGGAAGGTCTTTAGGATCTCCTTCATAAGGCATTCTAGAATTGATAAAAATGTGTCTACCACCAATATTGTCAACTTCCATAGGTCCATTTGACACAAGTTGAAGGTCATCCGTTTCTGCTCTAGATATAAGATCTATAGTATAGTCGGTAACAGAGGCATTATTGGTAACGTTTATCTTTAAACGTCCTTTATACTTTTTGCCTTCAAACTCCCTATCAAAAAACACTTTAAATCCTTGTTTTAATTTTCTTTTATATTGTCGTATAACCTTCTTTTTCACTCCTACAAAATTAACCATTTTAAACTCAGCCGTAATAATATTATTTTTACCTCTTGTAATTAGTGCAAATTCTAAGCCATCTAAATCTACTCCTGCAATAGGAGTATTACTTGCAAATTGATAAGGAGTAAGTTGTGGATAAAAAGTAGTTAATGGATCAGAAGAAAGAAATCTCCCCAACCTAGGGTCATTTATTCTAAACTCAAAGGCAACGGACTGCCCACCCATCCATTCAGCATCTTGGATTTGCCCATTAAAGCCAAAGGAGTAGTTTCCAGAGTTCAATTTACGATTTGGCATCTGCCAACCAAACGGATAATAGTCAGAAGCTGTGGTCACAATAGCTTCGTAATAGTCAGCAGAGGTTGAGATTATGTTATTGACTTGCCCAAGCTTTTTATCACTGAATGTTACGAGTACATTCCCCAAGTGGTTAGAACACTCGTAGAGCTTGTCTCCACGAGTAGACTTATCTGTCCATGTTGTTGCTATAAATATAGTTAACATTTCAGACATATCTATAGGTTCTTCTTCTATTTCTAGATAGCTGTCCCAATTTTTATCAAATTTCCGAATACCTAAACGAGAAGCACCATAAATAACCGTCTCTTTCAATGTTTTGGCATAAACAGATGAACCTGGAGGAAAATATTCAGGGTCTTCCCCTATATTTGTTCGTTGCTCATCAACCATTTCATAAGTTGCCATAATGTTTCCTCCAACATCACGAATGTATACGGTTGTAATTCGGTCATTATTAACAATAGACGTTTTTGTAAGACGGCTACCACTTGCATCATAAGTAAATTCTAAAGGTGTTTTTCCCGAATTTGGATCGTAAGAAACTTTATCAATTTTATTCATTAAGTTCCATTCAATTCCTCCAGATAAAATCTCCTGTGATGCATCAGCGGTTAAGTTTCCTACTGCATCATATTCATAATTTCCTTGTGTTTGTTTTTCAAAATCTCCTACTGTTACTGGGATAATTTGGTCATTTACATAATCCAATTGATTAAACTTAGTTCCTGTTAGATTTAAATTAGGACCAGTTGGAACTGTCGTTTTATAATTGTATTCTAAATCGTCGATTAATGTACCTTTATTATAACGTTTTAAAGTTTTTATATTACCATTTGCATCGTAAGAGTAGTCCGTATCATACCATTCTGTACTCGCATCTCTTGTCCATGTATTAGAAGTTGATAAATGAAATGATCGAGCTTGTTTGATTCTATGCAAAGCATCATATTGATAAACCATTGCATTGGTTGCAGCTTTGTTGTTGGCAGCATCTTCCAATTCAGGAATATGTGTAATCATAAAGGCAATGTTCCCATTAAACAAACCTGTTGTTGATGTTCCTGTAGCGGATGCTGGACGCATCTCTGAATCAAACAAGCTAGTAGCAGTATGTTCCATTACCCCCAATATGCTTCCTCCAATTGGTTTATAATCTTCCCTATGATATCCTAAGTGATAGGCATATTCATCCTTACCAAACCATTGATTTTTATTTACAGAAGGATAAACAGATGTTACGTCTCCATCTTTTCCAAGATCAGTAACTACAGAAGTATTATTGACTCCTTTTATCCAACCTTGTAGGTTATAGTAATAATCCATTCCTTGTATATTATCTTCTCCAATTTCCACTCGGGCTAATGGTCCATGTGCATAATAAAAATAACGAGCATCGGTATCCCACAAATAACTGTTTTTACTAGTTTGCGCTTTGGTTAGTCGATTGTCTGCATCATAATGATAGCGATGGAAAAATTGATCTTCACTTCCTTTTTGGAAAGCAACTTCATTGACATTTCCTGTAATTAAGTCATAAACATATTCTATTGTAGCAACTCCAAACTGCTTAATTTGGTGTTGGATTTCTTTAACATTACCATGAACATCATAGTCATAATAAGTAGCAATATTTTCATTGTAAGTTCTAGCAACTCTACTCCTTAGATTATTTTGATTCAGTGATCCACTTCCAGAAGTATTATCATACTCTGTAATAGTTTGCTCACTTAATGTATATGTATTTTCTGGAAAATTTATAGCATTTAAATCATTCTGATTAACTATGTAATTTTCTAGTTTTCCAACTTCGATAACTCTTCCTTGTCTATCAAATTTGGTATAAGCATAATTTCCACCTTGGCCATAAGTATTTGCATTATTGGCTGTTGGTGCCTGTTTTGCATTTTGAGAAAGTCTTAAACGCTGCGCATAGTCATAATAAAACATTGTCAGTCCACCATCTGGAGAATGCTGAGAAGTAACTTGTCCTAATGTATTGTAAGTATAGGTTGTTAACAAATCAAAATTATGTTGTGGATGAACCCCCGATTTAATTTCCCCTTGTATTGCATTATTAGGGTCATTCATATCTAAAGGAACAATAGCAGCAGGAGGCAATGTTTGTACTAGATTCCCCGCCTGATCGTAATAATATAAGGTATAATGTTGTTCTGTAGAAATATACGAAACCATTAATTTTTCTTCTACAGGCACACAATTAGTATTCGCCAACACATCATTCAATACACTATTAACATAATTTTGATAAGCTAGTTGTGCATCTTGTGTTAAAGCTGCTATTTGTGCAGAATCACATTCTGAGATAGCAGAATCAACGTTAATAGTTACAGTATTTACAATAGGAATCCATGTAGAATCTCCAGTAACTTCCCATGCAGGCGCACAGGGGTCTATATTAACACGAACATAAGCCTGTGCCGTCTCTGTTGTTGCTGTTCCTGAACAAGCAGAAAGACTTGTATTCGATCCTGTTACATTATCAACATAAGCACAAGACTGATTTACATACTCAACTGTGACACTATTGGTCACACAATCATAAGAGCCAATAGAGACAATGGTAAAAGGATTAATTGCTTCTTGGGTCGTAGCATGAATCAATTCTATCCCAAGGTGATTACTACAAGGGTCGTCAAAGCCTTCTCCTGTAAATTGAATAAAACGGTTAACATCTGCTAAGTAGCCATCATTATCATAAATGTGGGTATTGTATAATCGAACTCTAGCCACACTCCCCGTTGAAAAATGAGATATTGTTCCCAAACCTGTAAGCAGCCCACCATTATTAAAAGTAGCATATGCAGGTACTCCATTCAAGTTATTAATCGTTGATGGAACATTGGTATGTGTAAATAGTCTCTCAAAAGGAGTTTGCCCTGTTGATGTACTAAATCGAACAGGAAATAAATTTTGATTTAACTGAGTAAATATGTTGGTTAGTATGCTACATTTAGGATTTTGAACAGGAAGTCCTGCATAGATATTATTATAACTAATATTTAGTTGATAAACTGTATTGTGGTTTACAGAAATTCCACTCAATAAACTAGCTCCTCCGCTACTTCCATTTACACATAAATTATGATTGGCTTCCAAATCGTCCAATAAAGCAATGATACCTATATTAGGTGTTGTAAATGGAGCTTTATTCAAATCTTCCGTTAATAGGTAGCCCATTGGATTGGCTAAATATGGGTTACCTGTTGGTACATTAGGAGCCGTTATAAGTCCACAACCTGTTGTACAATAATTAATTAATTGAGAACGAATAGCATCGTACTTTATCTTGATTAAAGAGTTTGGATTAGTTGCAAAATCAGCAGCAGCAGCAGCAGCCAAATTAGGACATATTTCATCAATCCAATCATCTGCCCTTGATGCACACAATTGATTACAAGTAGAAGTAAGATTTGCACTACTTCCACCATGTATATTTGATTGTACAGCAGCTTGTAAGGCATCTAAATCTACTAGACCACTTGTAACTCCCACTGTATTTGAACCACTTGTAATTAAAGGCTCTCCAGCTACTTCTTGGCAATCTACATTAGGGAATGAGGTATAACCTACTGGCAAATCCAATGCACATTGATTATCATAGAATAAATTTTGTTTTAAGTGTGTATAAATACCTCTAAACATATCCCAATGTTCCTCTTCTGTCGTTGGCGCTCCACTATCTAGTGGTCCTCCTATTGCTAAAAAACAAATTACATCTCCACAAGCACAAGGTGGAGGAAGTGAGCTTCCGCTTGGTGCTAAAGCATATTGATTGTTACAATAATCAGACAGACTAATACCTATAGGATTATTTGGTGAAAAGGTACTTACATATGGATCGTTATCGATTAAGAAAGTAATGATACTACGCTTTTCAGCATCCGTTACCGTTGGAGAATTGGCAATGGTTATCCCTGCTACTGCTGCTACCTCTTCCCAGTTTTGATAAGAAGCCAAATCGTAGTCAAAACGTTTACTTGCTGTTAAAATAGGATCATTAACACAAGCTAAATAACGACAATATTCAGGATGCAAGGTTACCAAATCATCTATCCAACTTTCTTGCCACTGTAAAGGGTCTTCTAAATAAGTTACTACATTAGCACGGGTAGCAAAAGATATGATATTAGGAGGAGATCCCAAGCCTGTATTTTGTTCTACATCAGGAATGGTTTTACTCCCATCATTATGTACCTCCCAATAGAAACGATTTCCACCACCTAAAGGAGCTTCGTATAAACAACCACCAGGAGAAAGTTGTCCTTTCATTTCCATCAACATTGCCTCACAATCTTTTCCTCCAATAATCTGATTTAGAGCATATTGCTCTTGTAATTCATCACAATCAATATTACTATTAATGCAATCATTTAATAAACCTTGAAAGATAGATAAGTCCGCGGTGTCTGCTAAGTCTAAATTAGGATTTTCAGCCAAAATAACATCTTGACAGAGTTGCATTCTAAGAGCATCACTACAACCTGTACACTCTGTAGAATCAAAATTAGCCAAAATATAATTATCAATAAATGTTTGTTGGTCCATGATAGAACCATTGTCTTGGAGATTAGCTAATATAGCTGCTACATTTGGTCCCGTTGCACGCAGTGTTTTATAAACCGTATAGCTACCGATTGTTGGCAATACCGCTCTAAATTTTATTTCGTTATTAGTAGGAGCATAAGTAGCACCACTACAAGGAGATTGAGCGCTACTATAACTACTTGTAATCACTCCATTAGTAAGAGTAACATTAGGATTCGCAACCAATAAGGTACAAGGAATTACATTATTATTTGCGTCTCGTATTTCTATTTCTAAATCATAGGTACATCCTAAACAAAAATTGTGTGCTCCATTAACAATGTTAACTGCTGTTTCTAGATCATATTCAAAGTCATAATTTACATTATTTCCATCACAAAAAAGATTGTGCGTCAATGTACTTGTTTGATTTTGAAGAGAAGTCACATTGCTTCCCATAAGCGTTTCTGTTCGAACTTTAGAGTTCCCATCTAAATCTTGTACATTATCAGGAATAGTACCAGCTAATGCCGTCATAATCGTTTGCCCCGCTTGATCAATAATACTTACTGCTATCTGTCCATTAGCATCTATAGCATAATTTTTTCGATAAAATTTTCCTTCACCTACATTAGCACCAAATAAGCTTTGAAGTTCCGTTGTAGTTGGTTGTCTATAGTAGTACTTACTTTCTCGTTTTGATTGAAGTTGATAAAATGCTCCAACGCCAGATTGACTTTCCACATAACCTCTACCATCATTTTTATATTTAACTTGAGCAATAGGATACCCTTCTGCATTTGGGATATATTTTTGATGTGTGTGTGTATTAAAGGGATTTGCACTAGAATAATATTGATTAGCAACATGAGTCGCAGGTAAAACAGGTACTGTAGTTGTAGCCCCTACAACATTATGTATGTCAAAATCTGTTCTTGAATAAGCAACACCACCAGTGGTAATTAAATGATTGCTATGTCCTGCCCCAAACTGCAGATTAGATCCAGCAATTTGGTCATTTTTTACGGGAACAGGCATAATTGCTAAAGAAGGTCTATTCTCTACATCGTAAACAGACTCGGCAACAATTGTCGTTGCTTCACTACTCAATGTTGTTAATGACTGTCTTCCTTTCAAACCGTCATCAAAATAGCTAATAGCTTGTTTGTGTTTTCCATCTTCTGCAAAAGCTCTAGAGTAAGACCAATTATGTTCATTTTCAAATCCTGTATGAATCGTAACAACCTCTTTCGCTGACCACATACCACGTTTTTCAATCGTATTGTCTGCTCCATTCTGAACAAATCGACCTACAGGGCGAACTCTGAAATAAACCGTACCGTTTGGATATACTAAATCTAATTTATAATAATTATCATTTGTTTGAATACGAATTGCTTGTTTAAATAATTCTCTATCTTCTATTGGTACTGTATTGTTGTTCTCTGCATCCCAGTAAACCCATTCTAACTCATAATACTCTGCTCCAGAAATATACGGCCAACGTGCCTCTGTTTCTACTTTAGCATTTGGTGTAGCTGAAAGCATCGCTAAAGTAGGAGCTATTGTTTCATCTAAATAATCATAACGTTCAACATGTAACTTGGTTTCTAAGCGAATATCATCTGGTACACCTGAAGCACTTGTATTAATACTTGTTATTCGAACGACTATCGATCCAATAATATTTTTATGTATTTTAGTGTTTTCATAAATACCTTCTGTATTACTATGTTCTATACGAACCGTTCCAAAACCAATATTGGAATTATTGGTTTTATCTATAAGGTCGTAATTAACCTCATAAAACCAAGTTTGTCCAGCAATATCGCTTCGATCTTCTCGACCATAAACTAAAGAAACAACCGCATTGTGCTGACTCACATAATCAACCCCTTCATTTGGGTCGTTATACAAAGGATCTGTGACCGATAAAGTAACTCCTATTCCCAATGCAGGTTTTTCTTTTTTCGTTACATATTCTATTTCATGGGCAGAAACTTCTGTAGGTAAAAGTATAATTCCTAAAAGAGAAGCAACTACAATAAGAATAAATAGTTTCATAATATATTAGAATTTTCTTAGGCTTAGATTTAGGTTTGTGTTAACGTTTAGTAGCATTTCGGACACTATATTTTGTATAGGCTCTTGCTGGAATATTTTGACCATCTTTAGTTGTAAAAAACTGTGTTTCAGAAAATGTTTTTTCAGAAAAGGTTGGTTGGGTATTAATTACTTTTAAGTCTATTTCTGATCGCATATTTCCTGGAATTAATTTTGGATTATGATAATAAACTGCCCGTTTTACAAAACCAGTGCTTACATCAAAGAATAAATCCATTTTATGAATCTTTTCTTGATCATTTTCTAGATGATAATGCTTGAGATTCTGAGTTATCCCCATATAAGTTACAGAAGGATAAAGATTCAATAAATCCTCTCTAATAGGAATCTGCATATTATTTAGGTATTCTGCCCGTTCCTTTGTAAATTTATCAAATACAATATTATAGTTTCGCTTATCCACTAAAACAACGTATTTATCATTAATAAGCATAGCGTGCTCTGACAAATTATATAGATAATTATTTCCCTTTTTTCGAATCAAACTACTAGACTCGTTTTGTAAATCATCTCCTTGATATACTTTATTCTCCATTTCTATATAAAGATTAGTCACACCTTTATAAGCTTCTAACATCTTATTAAAATCTTCTTTAATAGACTGAGCCTGTCCTCCTATACTTATTAGGTAAAACAAACTAAAAATTATACTTTTCATTCTCATACTTCTCAATTATTTAGTTGGCTCTACATAACTACGTGATTCTTGAATAGAGATAATTCCTCGTTCGGTCTCTCGTTTCGTAGAAATTAAACTTCCTGACTCATCATAGATATAAAAAGTCGCATAGTTATTATCATCTAAGGTTGCCTGCAATTTATAATTAACAGGATTATAGACATAGCTAACCATATTACCATCAGCTGGAAATATCCGAATGTCATCTATATATAGATCATTGTCACCCCCTATAATCTCCATTGTTGGAGTGCCATTATTAGCATTATGAGTAAAAGTTCCTTCTACTCTTTGCCAACCTTCAATAATAGGTCCTTCTGGTTCTATTAATATCCCTCCAATATTAACTCCTCTTATTCCATTCTTGTATGTAGGAGTCACTAATAAGGGACCACTACCATCAACGGGAACAGCAATCCATGCACTAAATACATATTTTTTGTTGTGCTGCAAACGTAAAATATTCTGTGTATAAGAACTAAAGTGACCATTTCCATTATTATGAGCAACTCTCAAACTATAATTTCCAGTATGTGCCTGTTCATCTGTTATTTTATCCAATAGATTGTTTTCATGCGTACTAATAGGCATGCTATATTTTAGGGTAATATCCCCAGCCCACCAATCTGTTCGCAGTGCTTTAAGGTCGCAAGCATCTGAAAAATCAAGTTCATAAACTGTGTATTCTCCTTTTGTGTTTTCATCAATTAGATTCGTCAACCCTGGTACCTTATAACGCATTCCAGTTCCTAGACTTAAAGGATACTTTTTCTTCACTGCTACATCAACCCTATGCTGTGTTGATCCATTATTTAAAACCAAACTTGCCTTTAAATTAGTAGGAATCACAGGAACAGAAGAATATGATTTGCGAACTAAAACATAAGATATATTAGAACCATTGGGTTTTTTCATAGGGTAAGTTAACCTATAATTCTCGTGTCGTTCAATAGATGTTATACTGCTATTAGGATCTTTAGGAATAATGTCAATATTCCCATTATTAATAACACCATTAGTAGCTGCAATTCCTATATCATAATCTGAATTAATTGGGGTCTCTTCAAATCCTTCATAACCAAATTCATAATAGGTTGTATTTACTCCTTGAGCTGTAACCAAATTATCATCATAACCATATAAAGCAGCTTGATAATTCCCTAAAACATCTCTTGATTCTACAGATTGCCCACCTAAACGATACTTTGTTATATCTTGTGTACGTATCCACCTAGATGTTGCTATATATTCTCTAAAGGGATTTTCCCAATTAAATAAGACTACATTATCTACAACACCAGAAGTCCTAATATCAACTTCATTTTCAGATAAAGTTAAATTTTCTTGATTTCGTTCATCTACGTAAGCGTAACTGCTTCTTGCCTTCCAAACTCCCTTCAATCCACTAATATAAGGATTTATATTACTGACATTTGTACGATAATCATAATGTTCCATTGTCCAATCATCTGAAAAATCAGCAGCAGAAGCAGATAAAACATTATTTAAAAACATTTGATCTATTTGAGCAATTGTACTAGTCGTTGGAGCTATGTTTGCTACCGTCCCATTGATTGTAATATCCATTAAATTTGGCGTCGCTGTGCTTGTGAATCTATTACTTAATGGATTTGCACTAGGATTATTAGGGTCAGTATCTACTGTGCTATATTGAGCAATGGTAGCCCCTACCAAGTTTCGATTCCCCGAACGAGTATTCTTAGCAATTGCTCTCAATTCGGTTTTTCCTGCTAACCCTGTATTATCCAAAATATCAAATTGAGGAACTCTAACACCGCTAGAGTTATACAGTTGCCCCATATAAATCACTCTGGTCTTGCCTATTTTTTGGTAAGGACCTTGAGGAATGGCGGGTTTTTCTTCTATCACTGCAATAAACTCATCTCCTGGAACCATTAAATCACTTACATTTACAGGTGCCAAAGAAGAATAATAGCCTGTACAATTATCAGGTGTTCCATCAAAATAAAATAAAGTATTATACCCCCAATTATCTGCCGCAGCCCCCATAGAAGAATGTGCCATATAAGCAGGAATACTGTAATTATAAATTTCTCCCTCTAGTTGATTCTCTACTGTAGCTAGCACTGGAGAACCTGTTTGTGCATCAAACACTTTATTCTTAGTTACAATATGTGCCTGCCCATCAAAGGCATGAACAGATTCTAAAACTCCTGAACGAACAATAATTTTATTACTAACAGATGTTCGAGCCTTGTTTTCACTATATTTATAACTAGGCCATGGAAATGGCAATACAAACCAAAGGGGTACATAATCAAAATTAAAATCTAATCCTCCTGAGCCTGCTGTCTGAAGTGCTTCTCTTCCTTCTATAAAAAACTCATAATCTACC